>DATBSX010000056.1:0-2816 GCA_036559565.1 Steroidobacteraceae bacterium
GAAGGCGACGGCGCTCGTCGCGAGCCGCCGGCTCGACCTGCGCCTGCTCGAGCGCGAGCACTCACGCCTCGTGCCTGGCATGTCGGTCGCCGACCTCGAGGAGTTCGGCGAGCGGCTCGCGGGACTCCTGCTGCCTCCCGATATCGCAGAGGCGCTGCCCACCGTGAAGTCCTCGCCGCTCGTCGTCGTGCACGACACCGCGAGCGCGCACTGGCCCTGGGAGACGCTTTCGATCAAGGGCTGGGCGCCGGCCGCCGCGAGCGGGCTCAGCCGCCGCTATGCGGCCGAGGGCATGTCGGTCGCCAAGTGGCGCGAGCAGCGCCGCCGCTCGCGCGAGTTCAACGTGCTGCTCGTGATCAACCCGACCGGCGACCTGCCCGGCGCAGTCGAGGAAGGCGAGCGCGTCGCGGCGATGCTGACGCAGCTTCCCGGCGCCGGCATCACGGCGATCCGCGGCGCCGATGCGACGCGCGCGCGGCTGCTCGCGGAGTTCCGCTCGGGCGACTACGACGCGATCCATTTTGCCGGCCACGCCTGGTTCGATCCCGCGGCCCCGGCGTCGAGCGGCATCCTCTGCGCGGGCGGGCGCGTGGTCTCCGGGGCTGACCTCGCGGCGATGGATTCGGTGCCCGCGCTCGTCTTCTTCAATGCCTGCGAGTCCGGGCGCCTGCGCGCCACCGTCAACCCGCTCCGGCAGCTCGACCGCAGCGTCGGTTTCGCCGAAGCCTTCCTGCGCGGCGGCGTCGCGAACTTCGTCGGGACCTGGTGGCCGGTTTCGGACGCTGCGGCATCGGCATTCGCGACGACGCTCTACAGAGATCTCGCGAAGGGCGAGTCGATAGGCAATGCGCTGAATGCCGGCCGCGCTTCGGTGCGCGTGCTGCCGTCAGCAGACTGGGCGAATTACCTGCACTACGGCAGCTACGACTTCACGCTGAAGGCGCCAAAAGCCTGAACCCTTGGATCACCAGGTGTAGCGGACGCGATAGGTAACCGTCGCCTCGCCGTCCGCGGCGACCTTCACCGGGAACTCGATCGTCCGCGCGTCTTTCTTCTCGGACGGCTGCGACTGCTGGATCAGCGTCCACTGGCTCCAGCGATACAGGTTCTCGCGCACGATCACCTCGACCGGCTGCGTCTTGTGGTTGCGGACCTTGATCTCGAAGGCCTCTTCCATGACGCGGCCCTTCGAGTTCTCGGTGAAATCCGTCTGGCGGCGCTCGCCGACCACGTCGAAGGCCGTGCCGAGCTTCACGCGGATGTCCTCATCCTTCGGCGTGTGCTTTATCGTGTCCTCCCCGATGAACTCGAGGCTGCCGTCGGCCTTGTCCTGCTGCGACACGCGGATGCGGCCCGCCGGCAGCGGCATGCCCATGCCGGAATCCTTGTCATTGCGGAACTTGAGCCAGACGTCCACCGCCGTGTTCGACCCCGGGCTCATGTCGCGATCCAGCATCGGTGCGCCGTAGTAGCCGCCGAAGTCGCCGCCGTAATAGACGAGCTGCTTCTTCGCCGGCACGTGCGTCGCCGAGTCGAAGAGCTCGATCTGCTTGGTCGAGTTGTTCGGGATCGTCGCCGGGCGGCCAAGCGTGTAGAGGTGGTATTCGAAAAAGGATTTTTCCTCGAAACCCGGGGCGGCAGCATCTGCGGTCACAGCTACTTCGTAAAGCACCTTGTTGCGCATTGCCTGCGGCATCTGCTGGACCCGGTTCACGTCGCCCGCAATCAGCTTCAGCTTCGCGTCCAGGTAGCGCGCACCCGACTGGTTGAGGAGGCTCACCCAGGCGCCGACGTCCACGAAACCGGAATTCGCGTCCGCGCCCTCGGTGAAGATCAGGTTGTAGTCGGCCCACCAGGTGATGCCGCCCGTCTGGTAGGAAACGCGCGCATCCTGCGTTCCGCCCTTGCCGGAAACCACATCCCACTCGAGCGTCGGGCGGGTGATGAGGCCGCCCGGCAGCTCGCCGAAGCGCACGTTGCTCCATTCGCGCAGCGCGTGGATCTGCCCGTCCGCGCCGCGCAGTACGAGTCCGTCGTTCGACGAGATCAGCGTGCCGTCGAGGACCTTCGTGCCGTCGGCGCCTCGCTGCTCCACGCTGACCGGCCGGTCGATGTAGCGCGAGAGCAGCTTGTCCTGGCTCACGAGGTCGAACTGGAAATTCTGCTCGAGCACCTTCGTGCCCTCGGGATCCGAAAGAGAAAGGAATTGAACGGTCGTGGGATCAATGAGCGCCGCGACGTCCGTGAACTGGATCGTGCCGCGTCCGCGTGGAATCTGGAGTCCCCGCTCGAGCCGCACCAGCGCGAATCCCGGCAGCTGGCTCGCCTGCGGCGTGCCCATGCCCGGCAGCGGCCGGTACCACTCGGCCGGGATGCCGCCCGGTTGCGCCGAGCTGTACACCGTGAGCGAAACCCCAGGCTCGGCTGCGACGGCATTGAGGGCGAGCAGGACACCAGCCGGAATCAGGCTGGCGCGGGCGACGGACATGGACATAACGAGCCCTCCTTGGGCAGCGAATGCATAGAATAAACGGACCGGCACCGGGAGTTGGGTCAATGCATACGGAAATTTCACCCTGGGTCGAGAAGCTGTCGCCGTACCGCCTCGTGATCGCGATTGGAGCCGCGGGCCTCGCGCTCGTCGTCGCGCTCGCCTGGGTCGCCTGGCGCTGGAGCGTTGCCGAAGGCCGCATGGAATTGATGAAGAAGCAGGCGGAGGTCGGCTTCCTGCAGGCGCCGTCCACGAACCGCACGGTGCGCATTGACCTGCGCGCGCCGGCACTCATATCGGTCGGCGGCAGCGAGTTCCCCGAGCG
>DATBSX010000057.1:0-3144 GCA_036559565.1 Steroidobacteraceae bacterium
GTCACTTCGTCGAGGTCCGAGGCGAACTGCGAGAACGCCGCGAGCTCGCGGAACTGCGCGAGCGCGAGGCGGATGCCGCCGCCCAGCTTCTTGATGACGCCGGTCTGGGCCGCACCGCCGACCCGGGATACCGAGATGCCCGCGTTCATGGCCGGGCGGATGCCGGAGTTGAAGAGGTCGGTCTCGAGGAAGATCTGGCCGTCGGTGATCGAGATGACGTTCGTCGGCACGAACGCCGTCACGTCGCCCGCCTGGGTCTCGATGATCGGCAGGCCCGTGAGCGAGCCCGTCTTGCCCTTGATCTTGCCGCCGCTGATCTTTTCGACGTACTCGGCCGAGACGCGCGCCGAGCGCTCGAGCAGGCGCGAGTGCAGGTAGAACACGTCGCCCGGATACGCCTCGCGGCCCGGCGGGCGGCGCAGCAGCAGCGAGATCTGGCGGTATGCCCAGGCCTGCTTGGTCAGGTCGTCGTAGACGATCAGCGCGTCTTCGCCGTTGTCCATGAAGTACTCGCCCATGGCGCAGCCGGAATACGGCGCGATGTACTGCATGGATGCCGGCGTCGAGGCGGACGCGGACACGATGATCGTGTGCGCCATCGCGCCGTGCTCCTCGAGCTTGCGCACGACGTTCGCGATCGAGCTCTGCTTCTGGCCGATCGCGACGTAGATGCACTTAACGCCCGTGCCCTTCTGGTTGATGATCGTGTCGATCGCGACGGCGGTCTTGCCGGTCTGGCGGTCGCCGATGATCAGCTCGCGCTGGCCGCGGCCGATCGGGACCATCGAGTCGATGGCCTTGAGGCCCGTCTGCACCGGCTGGCTGACGCTCTTGCGCCAGATCACGCCCGGGGCGACGCGCTCGATCGGCGAGCGCTTGCTCGCCTTGATCGGGCCCTTGCCGTCGAGCGGGTTGCCGAGCGCGTCCACCACGCGGCCGAGCATCTCGGGGCCGACCGGCACTTCGAGGATGCGGCCGGTGGTCTTGACCGTCGCGCCCTCGCCGATGTGGCGATACTCGCCGAGCACCACCGCGCCGACCGAGTCCTGCTCGAGGTTCAGCGCGAGGCCGAAGGTGTTGTCCGGGAACTCGAGCATTTCGCCGTAGGCGACGTCGGCGAGGCCGTGCACGCGGCAGATGCCGTCGGTCACGGAGACGACGGTGCCGACGTTTCGCGCTTCGGTCGCAGCGTCGAAGTTCTTGATCCGTGCCTGGATCAGGTCGGTGATTTCAGAGGCCTTGATGGACATATCCGCTTTCCTTGACTAATTCGTTAGCGCCGAGCCGAGCCGCTCGATGCGGCCCTTCAGCGATCCGTCGATGACGAGGTCCCCGGCGCGCACGATGGCGCCGCCGAGAAGTGTCCCGTCGATGCGCGTGTGCATGCGCACTTCGCGGCCGAGGCGCTTTGCGAGCGCCGCTTCGAGCTTCTTCTGCTGCGGAGCCGCGATCTCGCGGGCCGCGATCACCTCGACGTCCACCACGCCCTCGATGTCGGCGCGAAGCGCCTCGAACTGCGCCGCGATCTGCGGCAACAGCGCGAGCCGGCGGTTCTCCGCCAGCGCTTTCAGGAAATTGCGACCGCCGTCGCCGCCGGCCTTGCCGGAGAACCCGCCCAGGAGATCTACGAGCTCCTCGCCCGTGATGTGCGGGTTGCCGATCAGGCGCGCGATGCGCGGGTCCGCAGCCGCGACGGCCGCGCTGCCGAGCAGCTTCGACCAGCCCTCGAGGTCCTTCGACGCCTGCGCGTGGGTGAAGGCCGCCCGCGCGTAAGGCCTTGCGATGGTGGCGCGATCAGCCACGGCTCGGGGCCTGCTGCTCGAGTTGCGCCGCGAGCTCATCCAGGAGGGCCGCGTGCGCCTTGGCGTCGACTTCGCGCCCGAGCACCTTGCTCGCACCCGCGACCGCGAGAGCCGCAACTTCCTTGCGCAGGTTGTCACGCGCGCGGGTCTGCTCGTTCACGATCTCGCCGCGGGCCTGGGTCACGATGCGCTCGCTTTCCTGGACCGCGAGGTTCTTCGCCTCGCCGACCAGGTCGCTCGAGCGCTTGTGCGCCAGATCCACCACCTGCACGGCCTTCTGGCGGGCGTCGGCGAGGATGCCGTCGGCGCCGAGCTTCGCGTCGGCCAGTTCCTTGTGGCCCTTCTCGCCCGCGGCGATGCCGTCGGCGATTTCCTTGCGGCGCTTGTCGATCGCGGCCATGACCGGCGGCCAGATCCACTTCATGCAGAACCAGACGAAGACGATCATCGCGACCGTCTGTCCGATCAATGTCAGGTTGAAGTCCATCGCAGTCTCCCGACGATCAGCCGGCCAGCGCGTCTTTCAGCTGCCCGACGAACGGGTTGGCGAAGGCGAAGAACAGCGCGACGCCGACGCCGATCATCGCAACGGCGTCCAAGAGCGCCACGACGATGAACATCTTCGTCTGCAGCATCGGCGCGAGTTCCGGCTGGCGCGCGGCGCCTTCCAGGAAACGGCCGCCGAGCAGGCCCATGCCGATGCCGACGCCGAGTGCGCCGAGGCCGATGAGGATCGCAACAGCGATCGCGGTGAATCCAATGACAGTTTCCATCTCGATCTCCTGGTCAAAAAACGTTAGTGATGCTCGTGCGCCTGCGCGAGGTACACGATCGTCAACATCATGAAAATGAACGCCTGCAAGAACACGATCAGCAGGTGGAACACCGCCCAGGCGAAATGCAGCGGCAGCTGCCAGATCCCGAGCAGGGCGATCAGCATGAAGATGAGCTCGCCGGCGTAGAGGTTGCCGAAGAGCCGCAGCGACAGCGACACGGGCTTCGCGATCAGCGACACGCCCTCGAGCGCGAAGTTGAACGGCACCGCGGCCCAGTGGTTGAAGGGCTGCAGGATCAGTTCCTTGGTGAAGCCCCAGCCGCCCTTGATCTTGATGCTGTAGTAGATCGTGAGGAGGAATACGGAGATCGCCATCGCGAAGGTGACGTTGACATCCGTCGTCGGCACGACGCGCAGGTGCTCGACGCCCGCGGCCTTGGCCGCCCAGGGCAGCCAGTCGACCGGGATGAGGTCCATCGAGTTCATCAGGAAGATCCAGCAGAAGAGCGTCATCGCGAGCGGCGCGATCACGAGGCTCTTGGCCGGATGGCTGAAGGTGTCGCGGAC
>DATBSX010000058.1:0-3110 GCA_036559565.1 Steroidobacteraceae bacterium
CTTCCACTGGTTTCACCGGGTGCGCGTGCACATCCCCGTGATCACGCGGCCCGAGGTGCGCTTCCACTGCGCGGACGAGAACGTGCACATGGCCGCGGGCGAGGCGTGGATCTTCGACAACTGGCGCGAGCACCGGGTCGAAAATCCGGCGCCGGCCGCGCGCGTGCATCTCGTCGCCGACACGGCGGGGACGTCTACGTTCTGGCGGCTGGTTGCGAAAGCGCAGTCGAAGGATTTCGCGCAAGCGAACCCCGAGCCGCGGTTTCTCGCGTACGACCCGGGCGCGCAACCGCAGATCCTGACCGAGCGCTTCAACGCCGCGCCCGTGATGCCGCCCGCCGAAGTCGAGCAGTTGACGTTCGACCTGCTCGCCGACCTCGCTCCCGCGGACGCGCGGCCCGAATCCACCCGGGCGACCGGCCAGTTCGTGGGCATCATGATCGAGTTCTGCCACGACTGGCGCTCGCTGTGGTCGTTGTTCGGCGATGCAGTGTCCGACCGCGGTCCGTACGAGCAGCTCCTCACCGCGACGCGAAAACGCATCGCCGTGCTCCCGCCCGTTCGCATCGCGAGCACCGGCTACAGCGCACAGGCCGTGCTGCAGGCGCGGGTGCTCGCGCACCTGTTCGGCGATGGCGGCGGCGCGCGCCGGGAAGCGGCCGAATTCAATGTGTCGGCAGTCGCGCTGGCCGCTGCACCGGCCGTTGCGCAGCCGTCGCACACGGCAGAGCTGCCCACGCTCGAGCTGCCCCAGGTGGACTTACCGACGGTCGAGGTTCCGAGGATCGAGGCGACGGCCACTGCGAAGGCGCTCGAGCCAGAGCCAGCGCGAGAGCCAGAACCAGAGCAGGAACCAGAGCCTGTGCCCGAGCCCGTTGCGGCACCTGAACCCTACAAGCCGCCGGTGCTGGAGCGGCCGATCATCATCCTGAGCGCGCCGCGCGCCGGCAGCACGATGCTGTTCGAGACGCTCGCGCAGGCAGCGGGCGTGTACACGATCGGCGGCGAGAGCCACCAGCTGATCGAGAGCATCGCCGCGCTGCGGCCGGGCCGCGGCGTCGTGAATTCAAACCGGCTGACGCGGCGGGACGCGACCTCCGCGATCGTCGCGGAGATGCGCCAGCGCTTCGCCGGGCGGCTGCGCGATCGCGACGAGCAGGTGCCGGCCTCGGGCGCCAGCGTGCGGCTCCTGGAGAAGACGCCGAAGAATGCGCTCCGCGTGCCGTTCCTGCTCGAAGTGTTCCCGGACGCGCAGTTCATCTTCCTGCAGCGCGAACCGCGCGCGAACCTCTCCAGCATGATGCAGGCCTGGCGCGCGAAGGGCTGGGTCACCTATCGCCAGTTGCCGGGCTGGCCCGGACCCTGGTCGCTGCTGCTTCCGCCCGGCTACGAACGACTGCAGGGAAAGCCGCTCGAGGAAATCGTCGCCTTCCAGTGGCGCGTGGCGAACGAGACGATCCTCGATGATCTCGCCGACCTGCCGCGTGAGCGCTGGATCGGCGCGCGCTACGAGGACGTCCTGCGCGATCCGCGCGAGGAAATCGCGAAGCTGCTGGAGTTCACGGGACTCGCGATGGATGCGCGGCTCGAGGAATACCTGTCGAAGCCGTTGCCGCCTTCGCGCTACACGCAGACGGCGCCGGACCCGGAGAAGTGGAAGCAGAACGAGAAGGAGATTTCGCGGGTGATGCCGCAGCTCGAGGCGATCGTCAAGCGCCTCGGGGCCGGGAAAGTGTGAACGAGGACCATGCGCAAGCCCAACATCCTGATCGTCATGGTCGACCAGTTGAGCGGCACCTTCTTCCCGGATGGTCCGGCCGAATTCCTGCACGCTCCGCAACTGAAAGCGCTGGCTGCCCGCTCGGCGCGATTCGTGAACAACTACACGACGTCGCCGCTCTGCGTGCCGGCACGCGCCTCTCTCGCGGCCGGGCAATTGCCGAGCCGGACGCGCGTCTATGACAACGCCGCTGAATTCGCGGCCGCCATTCCCACGTTCGCGCACCACCTTCGCCGCGCCGGCTACTACACCGTCCTGTCCGGCAAGATGCATTTCGTCGGGCCCGACCAGCTCCACGGATTCGAGGAGCGCCTGACGACGGACATCTATCCGTCCGATTTCGGCTGGACGCCGGATTACCGCAAGCCGGGCGAGCGCATCGACTGGTGGTATCACAATCTCGGCTCGGTCACGGGCGCGGGTGTTGCCGAGACCACGAACCAGATGGAATACGACGACGAGGTCGCTTTCTTCGCCGACCAGAAGCTCTACCAGCTTGCGCGCGAAAGCGACGACGCGAAGCGCCGGCCCTGGTGCCTGATGGTCTCGTTCACCCATCCGCACGATCCCTACGTCGCCCGCAAGCGCTTCTGGGATCTGTATGAAGGCTCGCCGAACCTGGAGCCGAAGGTTGGCCCGATCGCCTTCGAGGCGCAGGATCCGCACTCGAATCGCCTGATGCTCGCCTGCGACTACGCGCGTTCCAACGTGACCGGAGACGATGTCCGCCGCTCCCGTCGCGCCTATTTTGCCAACGTGTCCTATCTCGATGAAAAAGTCGGCGAGCTCTTCGACACGCTCCGCCGCACGCGAATGCTGGATGACACGGTGATCATCTTCTGTGCCGACCACGGCGACATGCTTGGCGAGCGCGGGCTCTGGTTCAAGATGAGTTTCTTCGAAGGCTCGGCGCGCGTGCCGCTCTTGATCGCGGGCCCCGGGATTGCGGCTGGAAAGCACCTGGAGCCGGTCTCGAATCTCGATGTCACTCCCACGCTCTGCGATCTCGCCGGAGTGTCAATGGCGGACGTCGAGGCCTGGACCGATGGCGAGAGCCTGAGGCCGATCATCGAGGGCGGCGGCCGGAAGACCCCCGTGCTCATGGAATATGCGGCCGAGGGCTCCTATGCACCGCTCGTCGCGATCCGCGACGGCGAGTGGAAGTACATCCGCTGCACGCTCGATCCGGAGCAGCTATTCAACCTGGCGAAGGACCCGCAAGAGTTGACGAATCTCGCAAGCGATTCGGCCCACGCCGCGACGCTATCGAAATTCCGCTCCATGGCGGATGCGCAATGGGACCTTGCACGATTCGATGCAGAAGTGCGCG
>DATBSX010000059.1:0-8692 GCA_036559565.1 Steroidobacteraceae bacterium
CGCGCACCTTGACCGCTCCGAGCGCCACAGTAATCGGCACGAGGCCGACGTCGGAGTGTTTCAGGTGAAATTCCGAATGCGCTTTCATCTGGTCGCCCTCGATCGTGACGGTGAACGGCGCGGCGACCACGTGCTCCCCGCCCGCGAGCGAGACGCGCACCTGCGCCTGGTAGCTGCCGGGCTCGCCGGAGATCGATTCAGACGCGAGCTTCATCACGCCGAAACTGGCGGCGTTCAGGAGCTTCTCGCCCAGCATGTTGTGGCGCGTGCCTTCGGCGTCCTTGGCCGGCACCGGCGCCGCGAAGTCGGCGCCCGCGGCGGCGCGCGCCCTCACGTCGTCCACGACGAGCGACTCGAGCGGCACCGACAGCTCGAAGCTCGTCGCCGTCAGCGGCTCGCGCACCACGATTTCGCCCGCGAGCTGGTCCGTCGTGATCAGGTGATTGTGGCCGAGCTTCTGCATCGGGCCGTCACGGTAGACACGCACCTCGAGCGTCGAGGAAACAACTTTCCAGGCCTCGCCCGGCGCGGCCGCGGGCGCCGCGGGAACGGCGGCCGCGGGGGGCGCTTCCTCGCGCGGCGGCAGGGCGCAACCAGCGAGAATCACGAGGACGGGCCACAGGAACTTGCGCATCGGCGTATTCTCCAAGACTTGATGCCAGCACGAAACTCCACCCTGCGCTACGGTTATGTCGCGCAAACCCTGCATTGGGTGATCGTCGGGCTGTTGATCGTCCAGGTGACGCTTGGCACGATCGCCGACGACCTGCCGCTGGGGTTCGAGAAGCTGGTGACTCTCGCGCGGCACAAGTCCTTCGGCATCACGATACTCGGACTCGCGGTCATCCGTCTCGCCTGGCGGTGGATCAGCCCGCCCCCGCCCCTGCCGCCGATGCCGCGCTGGCAGCACCTGGCCGCAAACCTGAATCACTGGGCGCTGTACGCGATCCTGTTCGCCATGCCGCTTTCCGGCTGGATGATGTCCTCGGCTTCGAATATCCCGGTCAGCTGGTTCGGCTTCATCCAGTTGCCCGATCTCGTCGGGCCGGACAAGGTGCTCAAGGGGCGCTTTCACGAACTGCACCACCTGCTCGCGTGGTTTTTGTACGCGCTAGCCGGCCTGCACGTCGCCGCGGCCGTCAAGCATCAGTTCATCGACCGGGATGGATTATTGATGCGGATGCTTCCCGGGAGGTCGCGATGATTCTCCGCACAATGCTGATCGCCCTCGTACTCAGCCCCGCCGCCCATGCGGACGTCCGCCAGGCGGGCCCCACCGGCGGCGCGCTCGAATTTTCCGGCGTCCAGGCCGGCGCGAAGTTCACGGGCGCATTCAAGGACTTTCACGTGAAGCTCGACTTCGATCCGGCGAAGCCGCAGGCCGGCAGCCTCGACGTCACGGTCGAGACCGGATCCGTGGACACGCAGGACGGCGAGCGCGACCAGGTCCTGAAGAGCCCGGATTTCTTCTCGGTTGAGAAATACCCGCAGGCCGTCTTCCACGCGACACGATTCGAGCGGGCGGGCGCCGGCTGGCGCGCAACCGGTGACCTCACGATCCGCGGCATGAAGAAGACCGTCCCGGTCAGCTTCACGCTCGCTCCGGCGGGTGCGGCGACCGTCATGAAAGGCTCCGCGAGCCTGAAGCGCCTCGCTTTCGGCCTCGGCCAGGGCGACTGGGCCTCGACCGAGTGGGTCGGCGACGACGTGGACGTCCGCTTCGAGCTGAAGCTCGCGCCCGTCGGTTAGAGTCGCGCCCATGGAAGGGCGCATGCCACCGCAGTTCGGGAACGTCGAGGACTGCGTCGAGCAGGCGATCTCGCGGGTCGGCAGGCGCATCGTGCTCTGCGCGCCGATCGGCGCCGGCAAGCCCGTCGCCCTCGTCAACGCCTTCTACCAGCGCGCCGCCGCCGATCCCGGCATCGAGCTCGCGATCCTGACGGGCCTGACGCTGGCGCGCCCGAGACCAGCCAGCGAACTCGAACGCCGATTGGTGGAGCCGATCACGGCGCGCATTTTCGGCGGCGCGCCGGAACCCTCCTGGACCGGGCCCTTGCGCGCGGGAACGCTGCCGCCCAACGTCCGAGTGCAGGAATTCTTCATGGAGCCGGGTGCCTGGCTCCAGGCCCGGCTCGCGCAGCAGTCTTACGCGAGCATCAACTACACGCACGTCGCGCGCAGCGTCCTTGCGCAGGGCGCGAACGTCGTCGCCCAGCAGGTCGCGCGCCGCCCGGGCGGCCGCGTGAGCCTCGGCACCAACCCGGACGTCACGGCCGACCTCATCCCGATGCTGCGCGAGCGCGAGCGGGCGGGACAGCCCGTCGCCGTCATCGGCCAGGTGAACGACCGCATGCCCTTCATGTTCGGCGGGGCCGAGATGCCGGAATCCGGCCTCGACTTCGTCGTGGACGACCCGCGCGGCTACCACGAGCTGATCGCGCCGCCGAACGGGCCGATCCCGACCGCGGAGCATGCGATCGCGCTCGCGGCTAGCTTGCTGGTGCGCGATGGCGGCACGATCCAGATCGGCATCGGCGAGCTCGGCGATGCGATCGTGCACGCGCTCACGCTGCGGCATCGCAGCAATGCCCATTGGCGGCGCGCGCTCACGGATATCGGGCTGCTGCCACGCTTCGCCGCCGAGCAGCAGGCGATCGGCGGCGATGCGCCGTTCGAGCAGGGCCTCTATGCCGTCACCGAGATGTTCGTGGACGGCTTCCTCGACCTGTATCGCGAAGGCATCCTGAAACGCCGCGCCGGGGACGGCGCGCTGCTGCACGGCGCCTTCCTGCTCGGGCCGCGCGCCTTCTACGAGGAACTGCGCGCCATGCCGGACGAGGAGCGCGCGCTGTTTCGCATGATGCCCGTGAGCTTCACGAACGAGCTGCTCGGCCCGGACTGGGAATCGAAGGTCGCGCAGCGGCGCGATGCGCGCTTCATCAATTCCGCGATGATGGCGACGCTCGGCGGCGCCGTCGTCTCGGACGGCCTCGAGGACGGCCGCGTCGTCAGCGGCGTCGGCGGGCAGTTCAATTTCGTCGCGCAGGCGCACGACCTGCCGGGCGGCCGCTCGATCATAGCGGTGCGCGCGACGCGCGCGAATGGCGCGAAGCTCGACTCGAACATCCGCTGGAACTACGGCCACGAGACGATCCCGCGGCACCTGCGCGACATCGTGCTGACCGAGTACGGAATCGCGGACATCCGCGGCGCGAGCGACGCCGAAGTCGCGGCCGCGATGATCGAGATCGCCGATTCGCGCTTCCAGGCGGGCCTCGTGGCCGACGCAAAGCGTGCGGGTAAATTGCCGCAGGGCTATGCCGTTCCCGATCGGTGTCGCCGGAACCTGCCGGAGGCACTCGAAAAGGCGCTCGCACCGCACCGTGCCGAAGGCCGCTTCGGCTCCCTGCCCTATGGCACGGATTTCACCCCCGAGGAGATCCGCCTGGGCGCGGCGCTGCGCGCACTCAAGGCGCGCTCGGAAACCGTCGGCGGGAAGCTCGCGATCGCGGCGAGATTTTTGCGTCCGTTGCCGCGCGATGCCGCGCTGGCTCCGCTCTTCGAACGCATGGGTCTCGCCGCGCCGCGCGGATTCCACGAGCGGCTTCTGCGGCGACTCGTTGCGGCTGCTCTTTAGTACCGCCCCGGCAATAGGCGTACTGTCATGCGCCGCACCCAGCATACGCCAGGTGAGAACAAACCGACTTAAGGGGGAAATCATGAAGAAGTTCATCGCTATTGCGCTCCTAGCGCTGCCGATGGCCGCAACGGCTGATCATCTGGACGTGATCAATATCAAGCTCAAGGACGGCTGCGACTTTGCGAAATTCCTGCAGATCGCAACCGACTTCAACACGCAGTGGGGCGCGAACCACGGCTACCACGCCGACATCGCCGTACCGTTGCAGAGCAACGACCTCGAATCGATGCGGTGGATGGGGCGCAGCAAGGATGCGGCGACTTTCGGCAAGGCCTGGGACGCCTGGCGCACCGAAACCACCGATTCCAACACCGTCGCGGGCAAGCTCGCCGCGCGATTCGAAGCCTGCTCGATCAATACCGAGAGGCGCGGCTTCGACGTCTACTGAGGTCAACCGGTGATGCCGGAGGGATCAAGCCCCTCCGGCATCCAAACCGCTCAGATGAACAGGGCGATGTCGCCGAGAGGTTTGCGCTGGATGTCCGGCACTTTCGCTTCCGGCCCCGGATAGCCGACAACCAGCAACAAGAATGGCCGCTCGAGGTCCTTCGGGCGGCCGAGTATGTCACTGAGGAACTTCATCGGGCTCGGTGTATGGGTCAGCGCCACCAGCCCGGCATGGTGCACGGCAGCGAGCAGGAGTCCGGTCGCGAGCCCGACCGATTCGTCAGTGTAGTAATGCTTGCGCTTCGTGCCGTCCCCCAGGCGCTCGAAGCGCCGGATGAAGACCGCGATCAACCACGGCGCGGTCTCGAGGAACGGCTTGTTTTCATCCGTGCCGAGCGCGCGCAACGCTTCGAGCCACGCGCTGGGAGCACGATGCGCATAAAATTCACGCTCCTCCGCCTCCGCCGCCTCGCGAATCCTGCGTTTCACCGCCGGGTTCGACACCGCGACGAATTGCCAGGGTTGCTGATTCGCGCCCGACGGCGCGGAACCCGCGGCGCGCAGGCAGTCTTCGATCACCGCACGCGGCACCGCGCGATCGGAGAAGTCACGTACGGTCCGGCGACGGCCCATCTCGGCCGCAAATGCATGGGCGCGGTCAGCCATTTCCGCGGGCGAATATTCATGGTAATCCGGCAGCGCAATGAATCGCGGCTCCATGAGCCCTCCTGCAGTGGACGCCCCGTGATGTTCGTGAAGGAAGTCGTTCGTCCTGCGAATATGAAGGGGCGCGTCCCGTTCAGTGACTGGAGAGGCGCTCCGCCTGGCGGCGAAGCGCGGCACCGAATTTCTGCCGGTCATAAAACTCGCCAAGCCCGTCAAGGTCCGGCTTGCGGCGACGGAGCGTCTCCAGGCTGAACTCAATCGGCATGTCGCAGGCGATGATCGTGAGCCTGCGCGCGAAATACGCCGCCTCGCGATGCTCGCGCAGCCGGTCGGCGAGCTTGGACGCGCCGCGGATCGGCAGGCTGCCGACCCGGTCGAGGCCATCGTAGAGTTCTTCGAGCGAGGCGAATGTCGCCAGCAGCGCCGCCGCGGTCTTCGGCCCCACGCCCGGCACGCCCGGGATGTTGTCCACGGAATCGCCGGTGAGCGCGAGGTAGTCCGCCATGCGCTCCGGCCGCACGCCGAACTGGCCCGCGATGTCCTGGTAGGCAAATCGCCGCTCGCCGGCGTAGTCCCAGTAGTGGTCGCCGTCGCGCACGAGCTGCGCGAGGTCCTTGTCGCGGGTCACGATTACCGCGCAATGGCCCGCCTCGCGCAGGCGCGCCGCCATCGTGCCGATGATGTCGTCCGCCTCGTGCGTGGGGCTGCCGAACTCGGCGAGCCCGAGCAGGCGGCAGAGCTCGCGGCACAGCGCGAACTGGCGCTTCAGCTCGGGCGGAGCGGGTTCGCGATTCGCCTTGTACGCGGGGTATATCGCATTGCGGAACGACGTCGACAGGCTTTCGTCGAACGCGACCGCGACATGCTCCGGCTTCGCTTCCTCGAGCAGGTCGCCGAGAAAGCGGCCGAAGCCGTAGAGCGCATTGACCGGCTGGCCGTCGCCGTCCGTCATCTCGAGGCCCACGGAATAGTAGGCCCGGAAGACGAAGTAGCTCGCGTCGATCAGGTGTACCGAGGGCAGCGCCGCGCGCTTCACTGCGTGAAACGCTGGATGCGGGCGTGCAGCGGGCTCGAGCGCGGGAAGTGCGCGAGCAGGTACTCCATCTGGTCGGCGAGCACGCGCCGGCCCTTGAGGTAGATGTACTCGGCATAGGTCGGCGTGAATGGCACGGCAAGCAGCTGCATGCCCGCCTGCTCCGGCGTGCGCGAGGCCTTCTGGTTGTTGCAGCGGCGGCAGGCCGCGACGACGTTGTTCCAGACGTCCTTGCCGCCCTTGCAGAACGGGCGGACGTGATCGCGGGAGAGCTGGTGCGCCGTGAAGCGACCGCCGCAGTACATGCAGAGGTTGGCGTCGCGACGGAACAGCGTCTCGTTGTTGAGCGGCGGCACGTAGTCGCCGCGCAGGCTCCCCGGGTTTCCGGAAGATCCCTGCGTCGCCATCATCGAATTGACTTCGATCACTGTCTGGCGGCCGGTGCGCGCATTGGTCCCGCCATGCAGCGCGTACAGCCGGCTGCCGAAGGCATACGCGACCTGGCCGAGGCAGTGCAGCCGCACGGCTTCCTTGTAGTCGATCCACTCGAGCGGCATGCCCGACGCGTCCGTGCGCAGCACCTGCTGCGAGAGTGCGAAGAGCGCGCCGCCGGTCATGCCTTGCGCCCTGGAAATGACGGTACCGGTACCCACAGACCCTATCCTGCCCCAGAAAGCTCCAAACAATAATGCACGATTATGATATTTTTCAACGCGCCGCCGCCCGGCCGGCAAGACCAACGGGAAGACCTGGATGCCAGTCACGATCGGCGTGCTGAAAGAGACCGTGCGAGGTGAGAACCGCGTCGCAGTCGTGCCTGAAGTGGCGACCCGCCTGGCAGGCCAGGGCGCCCGGGTCGTGGTCGAGCGCGGCGCCGGCGCCGCCGCCCGCTTCCCGGATGCCCAGTACAAGGATGTGAGCTTCGCCGACGGCGCGGACGCCGTCCTTGCGGGCTGCGACCTCCTTTTCACCGTGCAACCGCCCGATGCCGGCATCGTCGCGAAGCTGAAGCCCGGCGCGACCGTCGTCGGCTTCCTCGCGCCGCACGCCCAGGGCCCGCTCGTGCGCGCGCTGAAGGAAAAACGCATCACCAGCTTCGCGATGGAACTGGTGCCGCGCATCTCGCGCGCGCAGTCCATGGACGCGCTGTCCTCGCAGGCGGCCGTCGCCGGCTACAAGGCCGTGCTGATCGGCGCGTCGGCACTCGACAAGTTCTTCCCGATGCTGACGACCGCCGCCGGCACGATCCGCCCGGCGACCGTGCTCGTCATCGGCGCGGGCGTCGCGGGATTGCAGGCGATCGCGACGGCGAAGCGGCTCGGCGCCGTCGTCGAGGCCTATGACGTGCGTTCCGCGACGCGCGAGCAGATCCGCTCGCTCGGCGCGAAGTTCGTCGAGACCGGGGTCACCGCGGAAGGCACGGGCGGATACGCGCGCGAGCTGACGGCGGAGGAAAAGGCGAAGCAGCAGGAAGTGCTCGACGCCCGCATCGCCGCGGCCGACTGCGTCATCACGACGGCCGGCGTTCCGGGCCGCCCGGCGCCCCGCATCATCACTCGGAGTGCCGTGGAAAGGATGAAACCCGGTGCCGTGATCGTCGACCTGCTCGCCGAGGGCGGCGGCAACTGCGAGCTGACCCGTGCCGGCGAGACCGTGGACCACAACGGCGTGCGCATCCTCGGGCCCATCAACCTGCCCGCGACCGTCGCGTACCACGCGAGCGAGATGTACGCGAAGAACCTGCTCAACTTCATCAAGCCGGCGCTCAAGGACGGGGCGCTCGCGATCGACTGGAACGACGAAGTGTTCGCGGCCGCCTGCGTCACCCACGACGGGGCGATCCGCCACGAACCGACCCGCAAGCTGGTGGAGGCAACCTAGATGGAAGGCGTGATCGCGCTCTATATCGTGATGCTGGCCGCATTCACCGGCTACGAGATCATCGCGAAGGTACCTGTGATCCTGCACACGCCGCTCATGTCGGGCAGCAACTTCGTGCACGGCATCGTGCTGGTCGGCGCCATGGTCGCGCTCGGCCGCGCCGACACGACCCTCGAACAAGTGATCGGCTTCATCGGCGTCGTGCTCGGCGCCGGCAATGCGGTCGGCGGCTACGTCGTCACCGAGCGCATGCTGCAGATGTTCAAGGCGAGCGGCCAGAAGAAGAAGGAATCCGCCTGATGCAGGGCCTGCTACCGGACAACGTCGCAACGCTCGCGATCAATTTCAGCTACCTGCTGGTCGCATTCCTTTTCATCATGGGCCTGAAGGCCATGAGCTCGCCGGTCACGGCGCGCCGCGGCATCGTCGTCGCCGGCTTCGGCATGCTCATCGGCACGGTCATGAGCTTCCTCTACCCGGGCATGGGCAACTTCCCGCTGATGCTCGCGGCGATCGCGATCGGCGGCGGGCTCGCCTGGTGGTCCGGGCGCATCGTCGCGATGACCGACATGCCGCAGATGATCGCGCTCTACAACGGCATGGGCGGCGGCGCGGCGGCGGCGATCGCGGCCGTCGAGCTCTTCCGCCTCGCCTCGGCGGCGCCCGGCGTGGAGGCGACCCACGGCCCCGCGGTCACGGCGCTCGCAACGGCCGGCGCCTTCATCGGCGCGGTCAGCTTTTCCGGCTCGCTGGTCGCTTTCGGCAAGCTGCAGGGCCTGATCAAGCGCAGCTTCCGGTTCAAGGGCCAGCAGGTCGTGAACCTCGCGATCCTCGCCGCGACGCTTGCGCTCGGCGTCTCGATCGTGATCTCCGGCCATCCGACCGAACACAACGTCGTCCACTTCTTTGCGCTCGCGCTCCTGCTCGGCGTCACGATGACGCTGCCGATCGGCGGCGCGGACATGCCGGTCGTCATCTCGCTCTACAACGCGTTCACCGGGCTTGCCGTCGCCTTCGAGGGCTTC
>DATBSX010000060.1:0-15659 GCA_036559565.1 Steroidobacteraceae bacterium
GGAGGGCATGCTGTTCAACTCCGAGATCATTGTTGCGAACGCCGACGGGACCGATGCGAAAGACGTCTCCCGCGATCCGGATTTCGACGGCTGGCCCGCCTGGTCCCCGGACGGCACGCGCATTGCCTTCAGTTCCAATCGCTCGGATACCTACCAGATCTACGTCATGAATGCGGACGGCTCGGGCCTCTTCCGCGCCGTCGAGAGCCCGTACACGGATGTCCGGCCGCAGTGGCTGCCGGACGGCAGCGGGCTCGTCTTCAACCGCGAGCACGACGGGCGCATCGAGCTCTGGCAGGTCCGGCTCCCGAAAACGACCTAGGCGATCGCCCCTGAACTTTTGAGCTTCTGTCGTCGCGATGACAGAAGCGCGCCGATCTGCGCGCAGACCATTCCCCCGTAGCCGAATCGCAAACGCCCGCGCGGCGGACCCGGTCGCCGCACGGAAAAGGGGGAACGATGAAAAAGCCATTGGTCGAAATCATCTCGCGGATCGCCCGGGGCGCAGCGCCCGCGACCGCAGTCGTCACGAGCCTGGCCGCCCCGCTGGCGCAGGCCGCGTCCGGAGACCTCGATCCTTCGTTTGCCGACCACGGCCGGCTGGGCCCGATCGCGGAGCTGACGGGCTCCGCGCGCTCAGTCGAGGCGCTGCTCGACGGCGGCGCGCTTCTCGGCGGCGGGGGCGTCGAAGCCCAATGCAACGGGTATTGGTGCTACTACGAAGTGGACTTCGAGGCATCGAACTTCGTGAGTTCCGTGACGGAGCAGGGCGGCCTCGACGCTTCGTATGGCGCAAGCCTGGACGGCAACATCGAGGTCGCCGGCATCGCGCGCCAGGCGGACGCCAAGGTCGTCGCCGCCGGTCGCCGGATCGATCGCCGCAATTCCGGCATCAACCATCTTGTCGTATTCCGGTTGTCGGCCGACGGCTCGCTCGATTCGACATTCGGCGCGGACGGCATTGTCGAGCTCGACGCGAACAGCCCCGCCGACCACCGGGCGAACGATGTGATCGTCGATCCCGACGGGCGCATCGTCGTCGTGGGCGTGCGCGCGGGAACGCTCATCGCCCTGCGCCTGAATCCGGATGGCGCGGTCGACGCTTCATTCGGCTCGCAGGGCTTTTACTCCGGCCCCACCTTCGACTACGGCGCCGGCGCCCGCATCGTCCGCCTCTCGTCAGGCGATTATCGGCTGACGTCGACCCACGACGGCGCTTGCTCCGTGATCGCCCTGACGGCAGCCGGCTCGGTCGACGAATCGTACGGCGACATCGGGTTCGCGCCCATTAGCATCGGGCTAGCCTTCGATGTCGCCTGCCGTTCGCTCGTCGCCCAGGACGACGAGCGTCTGGTCATCAGCGGCAACGCGAACGACAAGGCTTTCGCATTGCGGCTGCTTGCAAGCGGCGCTGCGGACCCGTCCTTCTCCGCGCCCGACGTCGCTACGCAGTTGTCGGATGCATCGGCTATCTCCGTGGCCGCCGACGGCAAGATTCTCGTGGGGGGCGGCGGCGTCAGCGGCGCGGCCGTCATGCGCTTGCAGGCCACGGGCCAGCTGGATGCGTCTTTCGGCGAGGGCGGCGTGAGCCTGATCGACTTGCCCACGGCTTTCGGCGCGACCGCATACGTCGACGATCTCGCGGTCTGGCCGGATGGCAGCGTCATCGCCGCGGGCGGCGCCTGGCAGTCGCGCACGCCCCAGCCATTTGCGGTTCGCCTGCTGGGCGACGCCGGCGGCGAAAGCCCGGGCGTGCTCGGCATCGAACAATCCTATGTCGACGGGACGGAGGGCGAGGATGCGGTCGTCAAGGTGCGACGCACCGGGGGGAAGTCGGGCGCGGTGAGCGTGGCGTATCACGCAGTCCCGATCGACCAGCAAGCCGTCGCCGGTCAGGATTTCGAGGCCGTCGAGGGCGTGCTCCATTGGGCCAACGGAGACTCGAGTGAGCGCAGCATCGCCGTGCCGGTGATGGCGGATGCCGGTCCGGGCGAAGACTACGAGCAGTTCCAGCTCTCGCTCAGCGACCCGCAGGGCGCCGGCCTCGGCACCCGCAATGCGGCGGTGACGATCCAGGCCGATGGATCGCCTGCGGGCCTGTTGTCGATCGACAGTACCGCCACCGCCACCGAGAGTTCCGGGCTGCAGCTCTGGGTGTATCGCAGTTACTACGGCAGGGGCGACGTCTGCGTCACGGCGACGCCGCAGTCCGGCACGGCAACCGCAGGCGAGGACTTCAATGCGCACCCGGTCAAGGTCTGCTGGCTCGATCAGGACTTCGACGCCAAGCTGGTCGAGATCAAGATCAAGGACGACAAGACCCCGGAAGACTCGGAATCCTTCACCGTCGCGCTTTCCAACGCGACTGCCGGCGCGGCGATCGGCCCGCAGAATTTGGCCACGGTCTCGATCGCGTCGAATGATGCGGTCACGGCGAATGGGGGCAACGGCAACGGTGGCGGCGGAGCCGCGGGCCTTCTCTCGCTCCTCTTGTTGGGCTTCGGGGAAGCGATCCGCGCCGCCCGGCGCCGGCTCGTGAACCGCACGTGAGGTGGACCATGGACTATCCAGCACGCAAGTCGAAGAAGAAGGCGCCGGGTGAGCGCAGCGAGGGACGCCTCGAGCTCAAGCTGGCGGAATACAGCGCGCCGTTCGGTGAAGAGCGGCCCTGGAGGACCGCGACGGAGGAGCCGGAGCTCGCGCGCGATGTCGGGGAGTTCCGGCGCGAGTGCGGAAGGCTGCACTAGGGACTCGTGCGGGCCGCCTCCGCAGCGAGGGCGCCGAACTGCTGCCCGTTCACCTTGTCCACGATCGGCGCGATCTGGTCGAGCTTGTGCGAGGGATCGCCGCTCACGCGATGGGTGACGACCATCGTCGTCGTTCCATCCTTCTCTTCGAGCGCCACCGTGATCACGCCCGAGATCGCCATCTCCTGCAGCGGGCCGAGTGCGGCGTCGAGGCGAAGCAGCTTGCCGGGCATCGCCATGGTCACGTGTCCGTGCTCGACGCTGCCGCCATCCCAGCGCTCGCAGAAACAGCCGCCGGCCGTGGCCTCGAGGCTCAGGTTCTCGCGCCTGCCGGACCAGGTGTGATCGGACGGCCACCAGCGCTCCGGGTGCTCGAGCGTCTCCCAGACCTTCGCAGCCGGCGCGGCAATCGTGTAGCGCAGCTCGATCAGCATCGCGTCCGGGGCCGCCGACTTCACTTCGGCGCCGGCAATCGCGGGGACCAGCGCGAGGAAACCCGCGAGGGCGGGAAGCTTCATCGGCTCACTCCTTGGACTGCCATTCGGCTTCGTCACGCCGCGCGAGTTCATCGAGGTCGCCCGGCGTCGCGGCCGGGTCGTCCACCCATTCGCGCAAGGTCGGTCCGCCGTTGATCAGGTCGATCGCGAGGCGCGTCGTCTCGTATTCGTAGGGGAAATCCCGCCACAGCGGGTAATCCGGCCGGATCGCGCGGATGGCCTTGAATGCGAGCGCCATAAGCCGCCACGGGCGGAACTTCGAGTAGTTGTAGCCGGGATCGTCGACGTGAATCTGGATGCCGGCGCAGAGCTTGCCCGCGTGCTTGTGAAAGGTCGGCTCGAACCAGCAGGGGCGCAGGCGGCAGCCCGCGAGCCAGTCGGGCGCAAGCGCGCGCATGTTCGCGAGCAGCTTGTCTGCATCGAGGTCCGGCGCGCCAAAGAGCTCGAGCGGGCGCGTCGTGCCGCGGCCCTCGGAGAGCGTCGTGCCTTCGACCATCACGGTGCCGGGATAGCAGCGCGCCATCGAGATGTTCGAGGCGTTCGGGCTCGGGTTAATCCAGGCGCGCTCGCCGAGCGGCCAGCCGTAGCCCGGCGACTTCGCGGGATGCCAGGCTTCCATCGCGATGTTCTGGTAGTCGACGTTGAGCTTCAGGTGCTTCACGAACCAGTCGCCGAGCTCGCCGAGCGTGCGGCCATGCCGCATCGGCATCGGACCCGCGCCGACGAAGCTCTCCCAACCGTCCTTCAGCAGTAGTCCCTCGACCGGGCGGCCGATCGGGTTCGGCCTGTCGAGCACCCACACGGACTTGCCGTGCTGCTCTGCCGCTTCGAGCACGTACCGCAGCGTCGTGACGAACGTGTAGACGCGCGTGCCGAGATCCTGCAGGTCCACGAGCAGGACGTCGAAGGTTTCCATCATCGCGGCGGTCGGCCGGCGCACCTTGCCGTACAGGCTGAAGACCGGAATCTTGTAGGTCGGGTCCGTGTCGTCCCCGGTCTCAACCATGTTGTCCTGCTTGTCGCCGCGCATGCCGTGCTGCGGCCCGAACGCGGCGGTGAGGCGGAAGTCTTCTTGCGCGACGAGCGCATCCACCGAGTGCGTGAGGTCGGCCGTGACCGAGGCCGGGTGCGCGAGCAGCGCGACGCGCCGTCCGTCCAGGGGCTTGCGCACCGCGCGGTCGAGCAGCAGGCGATCGATCCCGAATTTCATCGCGCCGGCACGCGAAGCGTGAATGTCGCCGGGTCGTGGAAATCCGGCTTCTCGCCGCCGTGCGCAAGCGCCCAGTACGAGCGCGCGCCGTCGGTCGCCTCGATGACGGCCGCGAGTCCTGCGCCGATCGACGCCGCCTGCGCGAGCTCGGGCAGCGCCGCGATCGCGATGCGGGCGCTCAAGCTGCAGCCATCCGGCAGGCGGCGGCACTCGATCCGCGGCTCCGGCATTTCCGGTGCGGTGTGATCGAGGCGGCGGCCGGCGAAGCGGTAGGCCGCCCAGTCGCCGGACGGCGCGAAATTGAACTCGTGATAGCTGTCGCTCCCATCGGGTCGCAGGAACACCTCGAAGCAGGTATGTTGCCAGAGACCGTCGCGGCGGCGTGCAAGTTCGGCAGCAGGCAGCCTGACCCGGCTGATGTCGCCTTCCATCCTGAAGCGGATCTCGAGCACGTCCGGGAGCCTTTCCGTCTCGAACCAGGCTGCAAGGCGGCGGATCGCATCGGATGGACTTGAAGAATGCGCCACGAGTTCCGCCGAAAGCGTCGTCATGGGCCGCCACTCTAGACGGTTCGATCGCGCGTTGCCGGGTCGCTAAGGGCGGCTGACAGGCTGTAACATTTCGGCCTTGGGCTGACGCCGGCGCCATGCCCGTGATCCGTTCCCAAGGAATCCGGGGAATCGTGCCTATGTCCGTTTGCCTCCGCTCGGTCTGCCTCGCCGCCGCGGCATTCTCGATCCTGGCAGCGCCATTCGCCTTCGCCCAGGAGACCACGAGCCAGCTCACCGGCTATGTCGTCGGCGCGGATGGCCAGCCGCTCCCCGGGATCACCGTGAGGATCGTGCACGTCCCGTCGGGAACGACGGATTCCGCGACCACGAACGCGAGCGGTCAGTTCTCCGCAACCGGGCTTCGTGTCGGCGGCCCCTATCGCGTGTCAGTGCAGGCGGAAGGGATGCAGGAGTCGGTGGTCGAGGACCTCCAGACGCAACTCTCGGAACGGAACTCGGTGACACTGGTCGTGCTGCCGATCACCCAGCTCACGGGCATCGAGGTGACGGGCGCCGCCGCGCGCGATGTGACGATCGGCGCCGCGACGCGGTTCGGCCCCCGCGACATCAGGGAAATGCCGTCCATCAGCCGCGACATCAAGGACGTCGTCCGTGTCGACCCGAAAGCCTGGGTCGACCCGACCAACTCGGACGCGATGGAGATCGCCGGTGTCAATGCCCGCTACAACACGATCACGGTCGACGGCGTGCGCCAGAGCGACGACTTCGGCCTCAATGCCAATGGCTACCCGACGCAGCGCAGCCCGCTGTCGGTGGACGCCATCGAGGCGGTGTCCGCGCTGACGGCGCCATTCTCCGTCGAGTATTCGTTCTTCCGCGGCTCCACCATCAACATCGTGACGAAGTCCGGGACCAACCGGTTCAAGGGTTCCGCCTTTTACTACACGGGGGACGAAAGCCTGCTCGGCGACCGTACCCGGGACACGGACGTCAATCTCGTGTTCGACGAGGACATCTACGGCGGCACGATCGGCGGCCCGATCGTGAAGGACAAGCTGTTCTTCTTCCTGTCCTACGAGAAGCTCGACCGGAAGGCGCCGCAGGACATCGGCGCCACCGGCTCCGCGTTTCCGGTCCAGGTCGCCGGCGTAACCCAGGCCGAATACGATCGCATCCGCCAGATAGGCCTCGACGTCTACCAGTACGACATCGGCGAGACCCTGCAGTCGGCTCCCGAGGAGGACGAGAAGATCCTCGCGAAGCTCGACTGGAACATCAACGACCTGCACCGCGCGTCGCTGTCCTACCAGCGCACCGAGGGCAACGAGCTCATCGTCAATACGACCAACAACAACCCGGCGACCAATCGCCTCGGCGCTCCGTCGAACTGGTATGACCGCGCGATCCAGATGGAGACGGAGTCCCTGCAACTCTTCTCGGACTGGAATGCATTCTTTTCAACCGAGCTGAAACTGGCGCACAAGGAAGTCGAAACGGACCAAGTGTCGCTGTTCGGCAGCGATTTCGGCGAGATGATCATCGACACGCCGAGCGGCGGCCAGATGTTCATCGGTTCCGACGAATTTCGCCATGCGAATGCGCTTTCGGACGACGTGGACTCGATCAAGCTGAAGGGCAGCTTTTTTCTCGGCGACCACACGGTCATGGCCGGTTACGAGCGTGAAATGCTCGACATCTTCAACCTCTTCGTGCCGAGGAGCCAGGGCCAGTGGACGTTCGCCGGCCCTGATGGCATCGACGACTTCGAGAACCAGGTCGCATCCAGCTTCTCGTACAGCAACGCGTTCACGAACAACGCGGCCGACGCTGCGGCGAATTTTGGCTACGACGTCGACAGCTTCTACGTGCAGGACGAGTGGCAGGCGACTCCGGACCTGAAGTTCGAGGCGGGCATTCGCATCGACAGGTTCTCGGGCGACGACAAGCCGCTGCTCAACCCGAACTTTACCGGCCGCTACGGGTTCAACAACCAGGAGACGCTCGACGGGCGGGACCTTTTCATGCCGCGCATCGGCTTCAACTGGCAGTGGACGCCGGACACGACCGTCTACGGCGGCTGGGGCCTGTTCGGCGGCGGCACGCCGAACGTGTGGATTGCGAACAGCTTCTCGAACGACGGCGTGACGGTCCTGCTCACGAACGTCAGCAACGCTCCCAACGATCCGCTCGTGGATTCGCTGGTCGGCGGGAACGGATTCGACATTCCGCAGTACGTGCTCGATTTCAATGCGACCCAGCGCAATGATGGAGCGGTCAATGCGATCGACCCGGATTTCGAGATTCCGTCGCAGTACCGCTGGAACCTCGGGGTCAAGCACACCTTGCCCTTCGATATCGAGATGACCGCGGACATCATCTATTCGCGCGTTCACGACGAGGTGCTGTGGCAGGACATCCGCCTGCAACAGATCGGCACGGCGCCTGACGGCCGGCCGATCTACGGCCAGCGGCCCGACGGGCGCACGGACTCCAAAATCCAGGACTTCCTCCTGACGAACACGCACGAAGGCGAGAGCACGGTGTACTCGATCGACGCGAGCAAGACCTGGCGCACCGGCGCCGGCCGCTTCGACGCTTACCTGGGTTACGCCAACCAGGACGTGAAGGACGTCAATCCGGGCACGAGCTCGACCGCGTCCTCGAACTGGGACAACGTCGCCGTGTCCGACCCGAACAACCCGCGCGCTTCGACCTCGAATTACGAGATCGAGCATCGCTTCGTCGGCACCTTCGAGTGGACGCATGCGTTCTTCCGCGACGGCGACACGCGCCTTGGCCTCTTCGGCGAACTCAGGTCGGGCCGCCCGTACAGCTACACCTTCGGCGGCGGCACGCCGCAGGCCGTCTGGGGCGACCCGCGCCAGGCGGCGCGCCAGCGCCAGCTCTTCTACGTGCCGGACGGCGACGTGATCTTCGAGGCGCCGTGTTCTGGAGCCGACGTAGCGGCCGACCTCGCAGGTTGCGTGGCCACAGGCTTCACGTCGGCGAACGCCGCGGCGGCGGCCTTCGCCTCGGAGATGGATGACTACGTCCACCAACAGGGTCTCGAGCACTGGCGCGGCAGGATCATGCCGCGCAATTCGCACCGCAGCCCCTGGGCGACGATTCTTGACCTGCGCCTTTCGCAGGAGCTGCCTGTCTTTCGCGGGACGCGCGGCGTGCTGACCTTCGACGTCGAGAATTTCGCGAATCTCCTGAACAACGACTGGGGCCAGCTGCGCCAGGTCAACTTCCCGTTTGTCGCGCCAGTCGTCGACGTGAATCGCATCGCGACGCTGGGCTGCCCGAACGGCGCGGCGAGCTGCTACGTCTACCGCCCGCGCTCGGGTGCGACGGGTCCGGTCAAGCCATTCGAGACGATCGCATCGCTGCCTTCCGTATGGCGAATCCAGCTGGGCTTCCGCATTGAGTTCTGACACGCAGCCGCCAGTGGAGGCGCAGTGCGCGGATGCCGTGCTGATGGTGCGGCCGGCCAATTTTGGCGCAAACCCGGAGACGGTCGACTCGAACCGCTTCCAGCAGGCGAACGCGAGGCCGGGCGATGTGCAGGCTGCGTTGCGGGAATTCGACGGAATCGCCGGATCGCTGGCGAGGGCGGGCGTCGAGGTCCATGTCGCCGACGACACGCCTGCGCCCGTGAAACCGGACGCCTGCTTTCCGAACAACTGGGTGAGCTTCCATGCCGACGGGAGCGTCGTGCTCTACCCGATGATGGCGCCCTCGCGGCGCGCCGAGTGCCGCGAGGCGCCCATCGGGCAGCTGCGCCGCGCCGGTTTTCAGGTCGCGCGCACGATCGACCTCCGCCCGCTCGAGGCGCGCGGGGAATACCTCGAAGGGACGGGGAGCCTCGTGCTCGACCGATCCCACCGCATCGCTTACGCCTGCCGCTCGCCGCGGACGACCGCGGCGGCGCTCGCGGATTTCGCGGCGGCGCTCGGTTACCGCGTCGTGGCGTTCGACGCACTCGGGCCGGACGGCCGGCCCGCGTACCACACCAACGTGCTGATGGCCGTGGGGGAGCGCTTCGCCATCGTCTGCGCTGAGGCGATCCCGGACGCTGCCCGGCGTGCCGCGGTGCTGCGCGCACTCGAGGAAACCGGCCACGAAGTCATCGAGATCGACATCGCGGAAATGAACCGGTATGCCGGTAATCTGCTCGCGCTGCAGGCTCGCGATGGCGGCGCCCTGATCGCGGGTTCCGATGTCGCATGGGGCGCGCTCGCACCGGATCGGCGCCGCCGCCTCGAACGCCACGGAGCGATCGTCACGGCGCCGATTCCGACCATTGAGCGCCTCGGCGGGGGGAGCGTCCGCTGCATGATCGCGGAAGTCTTCCTTCCGCGCGGGATGACAGGCGCCGGCTGATAAGATCGGCCGTCGTCCTCGGGAAATCACGGACCTTGCTGGAACTCGGGCTCAAGACGCTGATCGCTTACCTGCTGGGCTCGGTCGTGGGCGCGCTGCTCATCGGCCAGTTCCGTGGCGTCGACATCCGCACGATGGGCAGCGGCAATGCGGGCGGCACGAATGCGCTGCGCACCCAGGGCCTCGGCTTCGCCGCGGCGACGGTCGCCATCGATATCGGCAAGGGCTGGCTCGCGGCGGCCTGGCTGCCGGGGCTCGCGATTCCGGGCATCGCGCCCGATCCTGCGATCGCGCGCGACTGGCTCGCAGCCAGCTGCGCGGCGGGCGCCGTTGCCGGCCACGTCTGGCCGCTCTGGCACGGATTTCGCGGCGGCAAGGGCGGCGCGACACTTGCCGGCACATTGATCGCGCTCGCACCGATGCTGCTCGCGATCGCGCTGACGGCCTGGGTCGCGGTCCTGCTGCTCACCGCATTCGTCGGGCTGGCGACGACGCTCGCCGCGGTCACGGCGGCCATCGCTGCGGCCTTCTCGCCGCGCGCGTCCGTCGCGCTCGCCGCGTACGCGATCGCAATGGCGGTGCTCGTCGCTTTCGCCCATCGCGGAAATCTCGCGCGCATGCGCGCGGGGACCGAGCCGCGCGTCCTGAAGCTCTGGCTGTTCCGCCCGCGCGAGGGCGCGCGGTGAGCGGCCGCATCGAACTCCTTCGCCTGCTGGCGGACGGCGCGCTGCATTCAGGCGAAGAGCTCGCAGCAAAGCTCTCGATTTCGCGCGCCGCAGTCTGGAAACGCCTGCAGCAGTTTGAGGAGTGGGGCATCGCGGTCGAGGCGCGGCGGGGCAGCGGTTACCAGCTCGAGTCGCCGATGGATCTCCTCGACGCGGCCGCGATCCGCGCGCTCCTGCCGCCGGCGGCCGCGGAGAAACTCCGCGTGCTTGAGGTGCACGAGTCGCTCGAATCGACGAGCGATCGCCTGCTCGCCGCGGGCGACCTGCCGCCCGGACGCTTCGATGCCTGTCTCGCGGAATTCCAGAGTGCAGGTCGCGGCCGGCGCGGCCGGCGCTGGGTCGCGCCGTTTGGTTCGGGATTGTGCCTTTCCGTGAGCTGGAGCTACCGCGACTCGCCGGCCACGCTCGGCGCGCTGTCGCTGGCTGCAGGCGTCGCCGCGCTGCGGGCGCTCTCGCGTCTCGGCTTTTCGGGCCTCGCGCTCAAGTGGCCGAACGACATCGTGCAGGAGGGTGCGAAGCTCGGCGGCATTCTCATTGACCTGCGCGGCGAGGCGGCGGGGCCGGCTTTCGTCGTCGTCGGCATCGGCATCAACGTGCGCTTGCCGCGCGCGGCGAGTGCGGCGCTGCGTGCCGAGGGCGTGAATGCCGTGGACCTCGCGGCGCTCGGCGCGCCGCCTGCGCGCAATACGCTGGCTGCAGTGCTGGTTGCGGAGCTTGCGCAAGCGCTCGTCGAGTTCGGCGCCCGCGGCATGGCGGCGTTCGCCGATGAGTGGCAGGGCGCCGATGCGCTCGCCGGGCGGGCGGTGCGCGTTCTGCATGGCGGGCAGCAGCTGGACGGCCTCGCGCGCGGCGTGGATCCGGATGGGGCGCTCCTGCTCGAGATGGAAGGCGTCCGGCGGCGGATCGTCTCGGGCGAAGTGAGCGTCCGGCCCATTCGGTAATAGAATCAGCCCATGCGTCTCGCTTTCGCCCTGCTGCTGTTCGCGAACATCGCCTGGTACGGGTGGACGCACTGGGTCGCGTCGCCCGACGAACCTGGCGCGACCGCCGCGGCCGCAGAGGGCAAGAGTCTCGTGCTCGCGCGCGAAGCATCGCCCTCGAATTCGCCGGCGCGCGTCGCCGCCAGCAGCCCGAACAATTGCTTCAGCCTCGGCCCCTTTACGGACCTGACTGACGCCGCGCGCGCCTCGACCCTCCTGCGCGAAAACAAGCTGGAGCCGCGCCAGCGCGCAGGCGAGGGCGTCGTGTGGAAGGGATTCTGGGTAACGCTCGAGGGCGTACCGGACCGCACGGCGGCGAGCAGCATCATCGAACGACTGCGGCGCATCGGTGTCGGAGATGCGTATGCCATGCCTGGCGATGGACGCGACGTCACGATTTCACTCGGACTTTTCAGCGAGCGCCAGCGCGCGCTGCGGCGCCTCGAAGAGGCCAAGACGATCGGCCTTTCGCCCCGCATCGTGGATCGCGAGCGCACAGGCACCGTGTACTGGATCGACGTGAACGTCGTGCCGCCGGCGGAATTGCCGGATGCCGCACGCTTGCAGGGGGAGGGCGGGCGTATCCTCAGGCTCGAGGTCAATCCCTGCGGTGCGGCTGCGGAATAAGGCATATTGTCGATCCGTCCGCGTTGGCGGATACTCCGTCGGCAGTTGGAGGGTCTGGTCCTGGGCGTAAAGCGATTCCGGATGATCGGTCGAGTGCTGGCCCTGGCACTTCTCGTCGCGCAATTCGGCGCCGAGATTCACGTGTATTCGCATTCGCTCACGGACCCGGTCGAGCGCCAGGGCGCCGCGCGAAGCTGCGGCTACTGCCTCGCCTCCTCGCAACTGCAGGTCGGTGTCGGCACTGCGCCGGCGCCGCTGCCCGTCCGTTCCCTGGCCTGGGTGACGATCGTCCCCGAGGCTGCCGCTCCGACTGTTCGTTCCGAGCCCTTCCGGGCATTCCGCTCCCGCGCTCCACCCGCGTTCGTCTGAAGTCGTAATTCTCCGTCCGCTTGATGCGGACGGCAGTCGTTTCATTCAGACGAGGACACCGTCATGCATGGTTTCAAGCCCATTGCGGCACTCATGGCCGTTGGTTGCGTCGCTTTGCCCGCGCTTGCACGCGCGGATGACGACGTCGCGGCCTTGCGCGCCGAATTGCAGACCCTGAAAGCCGATTACGAAGCGCGCGTCGCTTCGCTGGAATCGAAGATTGGAGAACTAGAGGCCGTAGCAACGGCCGCGCCTGCGCCCGAGCCCGCACCCGTCGCGAGCCCGGGAAGCAGCGCATCCGCATTCAATCCGGCGATTTCGGTCGTCCTTGCAGGGAGTTATGCCGACACGTCGCAGGACCCTGAGGATTGGGGCATTGCCGGCTTCATGCCGAACGGCGGCGAAATCGGCCCCGGCGACCGCAGTTTCAGCCTCGGCGAATCCGAGATCACGCTTGCTGCGAGCGTCGATCCGTTCTTTTCCGCGCAGCTCACCGCTGCGATCGCGGGCGAGGACGAGATCGGGGTCGAAGAGGCATTCTTCCGCACGACGTCCCTGCCCGCAGGCTTCACGGCCAAGGGCGGGCGTTTCTTCTCCGGTTTTGGCTACCTCAATGAAGTGCACGCGCATGCCTGGGACTTCGCGGACCAGCCGCTCGTTTATCAGGCCTTTTTCGGCAACCAGCGTGCGCAGGACGGTGTGCAGGTCAAGTGGATCGCACCGACGGACCTGTTCATCGAGCTCGGCGCCGAGACTGGCAACGGCGACGCATTCCCCGGTACGCGACGCCACCAGAATGGGTTCAATGGCACGACGCTGTTCGCGCACGTCGGCGGCGATCTCGGCGACACCGCGAGCTGGCGCGTGGGCGGAGCGTGGATCGACCTGGATGCCGAAAATCGCGAATTCGAGGACACCGACGCGCTGGATCAGCCTGTCGTGAATGCGTTCACGGGCCAGTCGCGCACCTGGGTCGCGGATGCGGTCTTCAAGTGGGCGCCGGATGGCAATTCGGCACGGCGCTACCTGAAGGTCCAGGGCGAGTACATGCACCGCGAAGAGACCGGCGACCTGTCATTCGACGTCGAAAACGCAGCCCTCGCGGACGCGTATCGCAGCACGCAATCCGGCTGGTACTTGCAGAGCGTGTATCAGTTCCTCCCGCACTGGCGCGCGGGCCTGCGCTATGACGCCCTCGATTCCGGAACTCCGGTGATCGGGCTCGTGTCGTCGGGCACGCTCACGACGGCGGACTTCCCGTCGCTGCTGCCGGGCGATCCGACTCGTACAACGGTCATGGTGGACTGGAACCCGAGCGAGTTCACTCGCTGGCGCCTGCAGTACGCCTGGGATGAAGCGCGGGACAATGGCGACACGGACCGGCAGTTGTTCCTGCAGTATCTCTTCGGCATCGGCACTCACGGCGCACACAAGTACTAGGAGCCGCACACATGAAATCCTTTGTTCGCGGCGCCCTGGCGCTGCTGTTTCTCTCGACGACCCTGCAGGCGCAGGCGGCGGTCCGCATTCTCGCGACGACGGCCGACTGGGGCGCGCTCGCGACCGAACTCGGCGGCGAGCGCGTCGACGTCTACACCGCAACGACCGCGATGCAGGACGTGCATCGCGTGGATGCAAAGCCGAGCCTCGTCGCCCGCGCACGAACGGCCGATCTCGTCGTCGCGAACGGTGCCGAACTCGAGGTCGGCTGGCTGCCGGTGCTCCTGCAGGAAGCCGGCAACGCGCACATCCAGCGCGGCCAGCCGGGTTACTTTGAGGCTACCTTGTCGCTTGCGCTCCTTGAAGTGCCTTCCCGGCTCGATCGCGCCATGGGTGACATCCATCCGCTCGGCAATCCGCACGTCCAGCTCGACCCGCGCAACATCGCGACCGTTGCAAAGGCGTTGACGGCGAAATTGGCCGAGATCGATCCGCCGGGGGCGGCCTACTATGCGGCGCGCGGTGCAGACTTCGGCAAGCGCTGGACCGAGGCGATCGGGCGCTGGCAGGCGAAAGCCGCGCCGCTCAAGGACCTGCCGGTCGTGATCATGCACCGTGACCAGGCCTATCTCTGTCACTGGCTCGGCATGCGGGAACTCGCCTCGATCGAGCCCAAGCCCGGCGTGCCGCCTTCCGCGGGCTACCTGGGAGAGCTCGTAACGAAGCTCGCCGCATCGCCGCCCCGCATCATCCTGTTGAACGCCTACAACGACCCGAAGGCCGCGAAATGGCTGTCCGAGCGCGTGCATGCGCCGGCCGTCGTACTGCCGTTTTCAGTCGGCGGAAGCCCCGGCGCGAAGGATCTCTTCGGCCTCTTCGACGACACGATCGACAAGCTGCTTGGAGCCGTTAAATGAACCTGTTCAGTACTGATCTCAGCATTCTCTGGCCGGCACTGATCGCAGGCATCCTCGTCGTGATTTCGCACGTCCCGCTCGGCCAGCAGGTGTTTGCGCGCGGCATCGTGTTCATCGACCTTGCGATCGCGCAGGTCGCCGGACTCGGCGTGATCGCGGCGAGCGGCTTCGGGTTGCCGATCGAGGGCTGGACCGCGCAGGCGGCGGCCGGCGCCGCCGCGCTCGCGGGCGCGATACTTCTGACCTGGACCGAGAAGAAACGCCCTGAAGCGCAGGAGGCGCTGATCGGCATCCTGTTCGTGCTCGCTTCGGCAGCCCAGATCCTGCTGCTTGCGAACGACCCGCATGGGGGCGAGAACCTGAAGGACCTGCTGTCCGGGCAGATCCTCTGGGTTTCGAACGCGCAGCTGGTGCGCACTGCGATTCTGACAGCGGTGTTCGCCGTCATCTGGTTCCTCTGGCGCGAGCGGATCGGCCGGATCGGTTTCTACCTCTTGTTCGCGCTGGTCGTGACCGCCTCCGTTCAGCTCGTTGGCGTCTACCTCGTATTCACGAGCCTGATCGTGCCGGCGGTCGCGACCTACCGGATCGCGGGGAAGCGCCAGCTCTACATCGGCTACCTGCTTGGGATCGTGAGCTACGTGGCCGGGCTCGCGCTTTCCGTCGTCACCGACCTGCCCTCGAGCTCGGTCATTGTCTGGACGATGGCGATCCTGGGACTCGTCGTGCACTTGTGCACGAACGGGGGGCAAACGGCCGCGCGGCAGGGCTAAAATGCCCGCCGTTGCCGGCGTAGCTCAGTTGGTAGAGCAGTGGTTTTGTAAACCTCAGGTCGGGGGTTCGACTCCCTCCGCCGGCACCACAATAGGATCCAGAGTCGTCCGCAGACGTCCAAGAAAGCCCGATAAAGTTCAAGAATTGGCTCAATTACTGCCTGAGCAGGTTTGCCGAGGCATTGCGTCTCCCTCCGGCGGCATCGACGCCAACCATCCGGACAGGACGGCGGCCAGAATGCACGGCCGAAATCTGACGACGCAAGTGGGCAGAGCGTGAGAGGGGCGCGCTTGTCGCGAACGTGAAATGGCGCTGGGTAGACGAGGCGTAGCCAATCCCAGCCACGCCCGCGTCTCAAGTTCCGATGACTTCATTCGATTCCGTTCATTTCATTGCGCATCGCGGATTTGGCTAGGTAGCACCGCAAAGTGTTTCTTGAATGCTGCGGTGAAATTCGTTGGTTCGCTAAAACCAG
>DATBSX010000061.1:0-4083 GCA_036559565.1 Steroidobacteraceae bacterium
ATCGCGCCGAAAATGGAGCGTCCCGCGGCATCGAACATCTCGATGCGCACGCGGTCGCCGAATGAAAGGAATGACGTCATCGGTTTGCCCTGTTCCAGGGTTTCAAGCATGCGCCGCTCGGCAAGGCAGGTCGAGCCTGAGCTGCGGTCGCGGTTGGAGACTGTGCCGGAGCCCACGATCGTGCCGGCGCCGAGGCGGCGGGTCTTCGCGGCATGCGCGATCAGCTGGCCGAAATCGAAGGTCATGTCGACACCGGCATTGGGGTGGCCGAACGGCCCGCCGTTCAGGTGCACGACGAGCGGCAGGTGCACGCGCGCTTCTCTCCACGCCTCGCCGAGCTCGTCCGGCGTCACCGCAACCGGCGAGAACGCGGTCGCGGGCTTCGACTGGTAGAAACCGAAGCCCTTGGCGAGTTCGGCCGGTATCAGGTTCCTGAGCGACCAGTCGTTCGCGAGCATGACGAGCTGGATGTGCCCGCGCGCGTCGTCCGCATTCGCGCCCATCGGTACGTCGTCCGTCACGACCGCGATCTCGCCCTCGAGGTCGATGCCCCAGTCCTCGCTGGCGAAGGGCGCGTCGGCCGTCGGCGGCAGGAAATCGTCCGAGCCGCCCTGGTAGACGAGCGGGTCGGTCCAGAAGGACTCCGGCATCGTGGCGCCGCGGGCCTTGCGCACGAGCTCGACATGGTTGACGTAGGCGCTGCCGTCGACCCAGTGGTAGGCGCGCGGCAGCGGCGAGAGCGCTTCGTCCGCGTCGAACGCGATGCTCTTCGCGCGGCCGGCCTCGAGTTCGGCCGCGAGCGCCGCGAGCGCCGGTTTTGCATGCCTCCAGTCGTCGAGCGCGGCCTGCAGCGTCGGCGCGACGTCGGTCGCAAACGCGGCACGCGACAGGTCGCGGCTCACGAGGGCGAGCCGGCCGTCGCGGCCGCCGGTGAGCGAGGCGAGCTTCATTACTTTCCGCCTTTCCAGCTGTCGACGTAGCCGGCCCACTCGACTTTCGCGGCGGCGGGCGCGATCTCGAGCGCATCGCGCGTGTCCACCATCACCGCGTACTCATCGGTCGCGGGCTTCGACTGCACCAGCATCCGCGAAAGCGCTTTCGGGTGCGGGCCATGCGTGAAGCCGCTCGGGTGCAGCGTCACCATGCCCGGGTGGACGTTGTCGCGGCTGAAGAAATCGCCTGCGTGATAGAAGATCACTTCGTCGTAGTCGTCGTTGTTGTGGAAGAACGGGATCTTGATCGCGCCCGGGTCGGTCTCGAATGGGCGCGGCACGAAGGTGCAGACGACGAAGCGGTTGCCGACGAAGGTCGTGTGCGCCGACGGCGGCAGGTGGTAGCGATGGCTCATCAGCGGGCGGATGTCGCGCACGTTGATGCGGCAGACCGAGAGGTCGCCGTGCCACCCGATCGCATCGAGCGGGTTGTAGGGGAAGGTGACGGTCGAGAAGGCGTTCCGCCGCTTGACCGCGACGCGCCAGCGCTTCTCGTCCTGCTGCGCGAGGAAGGCCTCGTCCACGCGCGGCGCATCGAGCATCGCGGGATCGAAGATGGCATGACCGCCGACCAGGCCCTTCTCCGGCAGCATGTACGAGGCGTTCGTCGCCTCGATCAGCAGGATCGCCGCGGGTTCGGCGCATTCGAGCCGCCACATCGTGCCGCGCGGCAGGACGATGTAGTCGCCGGCTTCGAAAGCGAGGTGGCCGAAGTCGCAGAAGAGGTCGCCGCGGCCCTGGTGCACGAAGAGCAGCTCGTCGCCGTCGGCATTGCGGGCGAGGGCGTCCATCTTCCCCGACAGGCGCCAGAAGCGGATGCGGACCTGCGCATTGAAGAGGAGGTCCGGCGCGGACCAGGGATGCGCCGAGACCGCCTCGAGTTTCGTGAAGTCGAAGGCGTGCGGCGAGAGCGGTCCTTCGAAGGCTGACCAGCCGGTCGGCGGATGGCGGTGATGGAAGAAGGCGGCCGGGCCGAAGAATCCTTCCTTGCTCATCTCCCGTTCGTAAGTGCCCGGCGGCAGGTCCGCATGGGCCTGCCGGGAGGCCTTCCCCTCGACGCGTGGATGACCGATATAGCGCTTCATCGGCTCAATTTAGTTTCATATGCAACTAATGGCAAGTTGCGGTCTTATCGTTCCATGATGGCGGTCACGCCCATGCCGCCCGCCGTGCAGACCGAGATCAGCCCGCGGCCCGAACCGCGGGTCGCGAGCAGCTTTGCGAGCGTGCCGACGATCCGTGCGCCGGTGGCCGCGAAGGGGTGGCCGACCGCCACCGAGCTTCCCTTCACGTTGAGCTTGGCGCGGTCGATCGAGCCGAGAGGCGCGGCAAGCCCGAGCCGCTCGCGGCAAAATTTCTCCGACTCCCAGGCCTTGAGCGTGCAGAGCACCTGCGCGGCGAAAGCCTCGTGGATCTCGTAGAAGTCGAAGTCCTGCAGCCCGAGTCCCGCATCCGCGAGCATGCGCGGCACGGTGAACGCCGGCGCCATGAGAAGTCCCTCTCCGCCGACGAAGTCCACGGCGCCCACCTTGCCGTAGCTGAGGTACGCCTGAATTGGCAGGCCGCGCGAGCGTGCCCAGTCCTCGGAGCCGAGCAGCACCGCGGCCGAGCCGTCGGTGAGCGGCGTCGAGTTGCCCGCGGTCAGCGTGCCGTCCTTCGCGAAGGAGGGCTTCAGCTTCGCGAGCTTCTCCAGGCTCGAATCGGCGCGCACGTTGTTGTCGGCGGTGAGGCCGAGGTAAGGCACGACGAGATCCGCGTAGAAGCCTTCCTTCCAGGCGCGGGAAGCGCGCTCGTGGCTCGTGAGCGCGAGCGCGTCCTGGTCGGCGCGCGGGATCTCCCAGGTGCGCGCCATCTTTTCCGTGTGCTGGCCCATCGACATGCCGGTGCGCGGCTCGCCGACGCCGGGGAAGGTCGGCTTGAAGTGGCGCGGCCGTATGCTGAGGAAAGCTGCGGCACGCGCGCCGAATGTCTTCGCGCGATGGGCGCGCAGGAGGATCTGCTGGTATTCGCGGCCGAAGACGATCGGCGGGTCGCTCGCGGTATCGACGCCGCCCGCGATGCCGGCATCGATCTGGCCGAGCGCGATCTTGTTAGCGATGGCGATCGCCGCCTCGAGGCTCGTGCCGCAGGCGCGCTGCACGTCGAGTCCCGGCGTCTCGGGCGCGAGCCCGGAATCGAGCAGCGCCTCGCGCGTCAGGTTCCACTGGCTCGAATGCTTCATGACCGCGCCGGCGACGACGTCGCCGAGCCGCTGCCCCTTCAGCGCGAACTTGTCCACGACCGCCTTCAGGGCGGCGGTGAGCATTTCCTGGTTGCCGACGCTCGCGTAAGCGCCTTGCGCCCGGGCAAAGGGTATGCGGGCGCCGCCGATGACTGCGACGCGCCGGGGCTGTGATCCGACCAGCATGTGGGCTCTCCGGTGGGGGCAGGGCAGCCTGCTTCCGCTAGAATGCCAGCATCCCCACGGGCCCGCCACGGCGCGCATTCCGCAAGGTTTTTCGAGGCCGATGAGCGAACCCGGCAGCTTCCAGAACGCCTTCCCGCGTGACTCGCGCGCGATCCTGGCTCTCGCCGGGCCGCTCGTCGTCAACAACCTCGTGATCGCCGGCATGATGCTCGCGAACACGCTGTTCGCCGGCCGCCTGGGGCCCGAACCGCTCGCCGGCGTCGCCGTCGGGGGCAGCTATTACCAGATGTTCTGGCTGTTCGGGCTCGGCGTCCTGATGTCGATCTCGCCGATCGTCGCGCACGCCTACGGCGGCGGCCGCGACGAGGAAGTGGGGCGCCGCTTCCGCCAGGGCGTGTGGCTTGCCTTGTTGCTCGCCGTGCCGCTCGTCGGCGCGCTCGCCTGCGTCAAGCCGCTGCTGGTCTGGTTCGGGACCGATGCGCGCGCGATCCCGCACGCCGCGGGCTACGTCTATGCGATGTGCTTCGGCATGCCTGCGATGCTCGTCTTTCTCGCGCACCGCTACACGAGCGAGGGCATCGGCTGGACGCGGCCGGTCATGTACACCGCAGCCGTCGGCCTCTCCACCAACATCGCCGCCAACTGGGTCTTCACGCTCGGCCACCTCGGCGTGCCGGCGCAGGG
>DATBSX010000062.1:0-7603 GCA_036559565.1 Steroidobacteraceae bacterium
GCTGCCCGGCGTTCTCCCTCGAGACCGCCTGCAGCGGATTCATCTATGCGCTTTCGATCGCGGACAAGTACGTGCGGCTCGGCGAGTCCAAGTGCGCGCTCGTGGTCGGCGTCGAGTGCCTGTCGCGCTTCGTGGACTGGACCGATCGCGGCACGGCCATCCTGTTCGGCGACGGCGCGGGCGCCGTCGTCCTGACGCCGGCCGACGAGCCGGGGATCATCGGCACGCACCTGCACTCGGACGGCAAGTACCAGGACCTGCTGTACTTTCCGTACGGCGTCTCGAAAGGATTCGACGCGCTGCGGAACAACTCGACCGACGGCCTCAAGATGCAGGGGAATGAAGTCTTCAAGGTCGCGGTGCGCACGCTCTCGAAACTCGTGGACGAGACGCTCGCAAAGAACGGGGTCGAGCGCGGCGACATCGACTGGCTGGTCCCGCACCAGGCCAACCTCCGCATCATCCAGTCGGCCGCCGACAAGCTCGGGTTGCCGATGGAGAAGGTGGTCGTCACCGTGCAGGATCACGGCAACACGTCCGCGGCCTCGATTCCGCTCGCCCTCGACACGGCTGTGCGCGACGGGCGAATTCACCGCGGCCAGCTGCTGCTGCTGGAAACTTTCGGCGGCGGCTTTACCTGGGGTTCGGCGCTGATACGCTACTGATGCGGAAACGCGCAGCGGACAGGGTGGTCCAAACAGGTATGCGGTCCATTTTCCCGGTCATTGCACTTGCAGCCGCGCTGCCGGCATTCGCGGACGAGTACGCGCTGCCGGCGGAGGGCAGCGACGTTATCGGCGCAACGGTCACGACGCAGGCCGAGTTGAAAGACACGCTGCTCGACATTGCGCGCCAGAACGGCCTCGGTTACGAGGAAATCACCAACGCGAATCCGGGCGTCGACCCGTGGCTGCCGGGCGCGGGCACGGTCGTCGTCGTGCCGAAGCAGCGGCTCCTGCCGCGCGCGCCGCGCACCGGCATCGTGATCAACCTGCCGGAGCATCGTCTCTACTGGTATCCGCCGACTCCGGCGGGGCAGCAGCCGGTCGTGTGGACCTTCCCGGTCAGCATCGGGAAGATGGACTGGAACACGCCGCTCGGCAGGACGACGATCGTATCCAAGGCCAAGGATGCCCCGTGGATACCGCCGAAGTCGGTCCTCGAGGAGCATGAAAAACGCGGCGAGCCTCTACCGGCAATTGTTCCGGGAGGACCGGACAATCCGATGGGCCGTTACAAGATGGCACTCGGCATTCCTGGCGGCGCCTACCTGATTCACGGCACCAACAAGCCTGCCGGCGTCGGCATGCAGGTCACACACGGTTGCATGCGCCTGTACCCGGAAGACATCGAGGCGCTCTACGGCATGGTCCCGGTCGGCACCCAGGTCACGATCGTGAATCAGCCTTACAAGTGGGGCTGGGTGGACGGGGAACTGATGATCGAGGTGCACCCGCCGCTGCAGGAAGACGCCGGCCAGACGCCGACGCTCACGGACCTGACGCGCCTGATCGTGGATGCGACGCGCGCGAAGCCGCTCGCCATCGACTGGATTGGCGCCGAGCGCGTGTGGCGCGAGGCGAAGGGCATCCCGACTCCGGTGTCGGTGGCCGGCTCGCGCACTGCATCGCTCGCGCCCGGCCCGTAATTACGCCGCGTAAAAAGAAAGACCCCGCGGTGTTGCCACCGCGGGGCCTTCTTGTCGGCGTCGGACGTCGATTACTTCGACATCGACTTTTCGAACATGCGATTCAGCTTCTCGCTGTTCGCATCGCAGCACTGCTGCGCAGCCTGCGCCGCAGACGCAGCCTGGTTGGCCGTGTTCTGCGCCGAGGTGGCGGCCTGCTGGGCGGCGGCCGCAGCGCGGCTTGCGCCATCCGCAGAGGTCTTCACGCCTTCGACATCACTCGAAAGCTTGGACACCTGCGACTTGAGCGAGTCGACTTCCGCCTGCAAGGGCTTCAGATCGGTGCAGCCGGCGCCCAGGGCGAGAACGGCGGCAGCGACGCCCACCTTCAGGATCTTGGTCATGAGATTTTTCTCCACAAGGTTGCATGGAACGTTACACGCCGCTTGCGCGGATGCACGGCGCCGGCGGTCCTTCCTCTCCGCGCGGTGGCGATGCGGATCGTAACGTATCAGCGCGGCCTGTGAAAGCCGATTCCGCGCTTGTCGCTGGCCGGCGACACTGATTTGTCCGTCTTTGTCCGACACTTCAGTTTCGTTTTTGCGCGCATGGCCTGCATTCACGCCGGCCACCACGCGCGGGATCCGGCGGGGTTCCTCGCTCGCAAACGCTGCCGGAACTTTAAGCGTTTGCTCGCGAGGCCCCCGCCACCTCGCGCGTGGTGGCGGAGGCGTGTGTGCGCGCATTGCGCTGGGAGCGAGTCGATCGGGCGGGTGACCGCAGCCGATAGTGCAATAAATGCTTGCCAGACGCTCGAGCCTGTATATAATTACAGGCACTGGTAATCCATACAGGTGACCCATGTCGGACGACCTCACGCCCCGCCAACGACAGATCCTCGAGTTCATCCAGGACGCAATCGCCGCCAACGGGCTGCCGCCAACGCGCGCGGAAATTGCGCAAGCGCTCGGCTTCCGCTCCGCCAACGCCGCGGAAGAGCATCTGCGCGCCCTGCAGCGCAAGGGCGTGATCGCGCTGATCGCGGGCAGCGCGCGCGGCATCGTGCTGAAGGATGCGCTGCGCGAGCAGTTCGGCCTGCCGCTCATCGGCCGCGTGGCCGCCGGCCGGCCGATCCTCGCCGAGGAACACGTCGAGGGCCGTTTCCAGATCGATCCCGCGCTGTTCAGCCCGCGCCCGCACTACTTGCTGCGCGTCAGCGGCATGAGCATGCGTGACGTCGGCATCCTGGATGGTGACCTCGTCGCCGTGCACCGCTCGCCCGATGTCCGCAACCGGCAGATCATCGTCGCGCGGCTCGAGAACGAGGTGACCGTCAAGCGCTACAAGCAGGACGGCTCGGTCGTGTGGCTGCTGCCCGAGAACCCGGACTTCGAGCCGATCCGCGTTGACCTGCGCAAGCAATCGATGACGATCGAGGGCGTGGTGGTCGGCGTGCTGCGGCGCAGCCGCGCGGACGTCATGCAGTGAGCGAGGCGCTCGCGGAGCTCCTGCGCCATCCCGCGCTCTGGCGCGGTGCTGACGCAGGCGCACCCGAGACGCTCCCGACCGGTTTTCGCGCCCTCGACGCGCGCCTGCCCGGCGGCGGCTGGCCGCTCTTCACGTTGGTCGAACTCCTGGTGCCCGCCGCGGGCATCGGCGAGATCCGCTTGCTGCTGCCCGCGCTTCGCAGCCTCACGGCGGCGGGCACGGAGCCGCGCTGGGTTGCCTGGCTTGCCCCGCCGCACCTGCCGTACGCGCCGGCGCTTGCCGACGCCGGGCTCGACCCGGCGCGCATGCTGGTGATCCGTCCGCGCGCGGGAGTCGATCGGCTCTGGGCAATGGAGCAGGCGCTGCGTTCCGGCGCCTGCGCCGCGGTGCTCGGCTGGACCGGCGAGGCCCGCGATCCGATGCTCCGGCGCCTCAAGCTCGCAGCGGAGGAGGGCCGCACCCCGGCCTTCCTGTTGCGGCCCTCCATCCACCGCAACGAACACTCGCCGGCCGCGCTCCGGCTTGCCCTTGCGGCGCGGGAGTACGGCCTCGACGTCGAGATCCTGAAGAGCCGCGGGGGCATCCCGGCGCGCGTCGAGCGCCTGCCGGTCCACTAGGGGCCAGGAACCCGTGATCTATTCCCGTATGGGCGCGACTGCGTGCGATTTTCGCTCCTGGCAAGAAGCGAGGAGCGATGTGTATCAAGCGATACATGAGCGACGAGCGACACCGCCAGGGACGAAAATCGCCCGGTCCCGAAGGGTTACGCGCGGGCCTTGGCGGGACTTCGTTGCTCGCCTCGCCCATAGACCCTGCTATGGGGCTTCGCCTCGCGCCTTGTCCCGCCAAGGCGCGCGCGTAACGCGCCTCATGCGGGAATAGATCACGGGTTCCTCGGATGTTCCAAGAACGCCCGGCCACGATCGCGCCGGCAGCGGCAAGCCATCGGCGCGCGCTCGCGCCCGTGTCCGCGCCGCGTGCGCAAGCGCCGGCCCGCACGGGCGAGCTCTGGCTCGCCGCGCATTTCCCGCGATTGCCGCTCGATGCCGTGCTGCCGGGCACCGGGCAGGCGCGTGCAGCCGTCGTCACTGCCCTCGATGATCCACGCCGCACCGTCGTCGCCTGCAACGAGCGCGCAGTGCGCCAAGGCATTGCGCCGGGTATGGGATTGAACGCCGCGCTCGCGCGGGTGCCGGGATTGCGGATCGAGGAACGCCGGCCCGCCGCGGAGGCCGCGCTCCTCGATCGCCTCGGGCGCTGGGCACTGCAGTTCACGCCCGTCGTCAGCCTCGATCCTCCGGCGGCTGTGCTCGCTGAAGTACGCGGCAGCCTCGACCTTTTCGGCGGCGTGATGGCGCTCCTGCGGCGCGCGCTCGCGGGCATCGAGGCCAGCGGGCTCTCAGCCTCGCTCGCGCTCGCGCCAACGGCGCGAGGGGCGCTCTGGCTCGCACGCGCCGGGCTCGCGATGACCGTGACCCGCGCCGACGCGATGGCAGGCATCGCGGCGCAGCTGCCGCTCGCTTGCCTCGACTGGCCCGAGGACACGGTCAAGACGCTCGCCGGGCTCGGGATACAGAGCGTCGCGGACCTGCTACGGCTGCCGCGTGCAGGCTTTGCCACGCGCTTCGGGCCGCGGCTCCTCGACGAGCTCGACGAGGGGCTCGGCCGTCGTCCCGCGCCGCGCCGGCGCCTCGTCGTGTCCGAGCGCTTCGACGAACGATGTGAGCTTTCGACCGCCGTAGAGGACGTTGCCGTGCTGCAGCCGTCGCTCGAGCACCTGCTCGCGCGGCTCGAATCCTTCCTGCGCAACCGTGCGTCGGGCATCCGCGTGCTGCGTGTGGATCTGCTGCACCGCGGCGTGGCGCCGACCCGGCTTCGCATCGCGCTCGCGCGGCTGGCGGGCGACGCGGCGTACCTGCGAGAACTCCTGGATGAGCGGCTCAGGCGGTGCCGGCTCGCCCTGCCCGTGATCGCGCTCCGGTTGCGCTCCGGCGTGCTGCTGCCGCTCGTGTTGCGCGATGCCGGGCTCTTCGAGCGTGGCCGCAGCGCGGATCCGGAGGCGACCGCACGCCTGCTCGACCTCCTGCGCGCGCGGCTCGGGCAGGAGGCGGTGTTCGGCGTGCTGCCGGTGCCCGAGCACCGGCCCGAGCGCGCCTTCCGGATCGCGGAGCCGGACGCCCTCGCTGCGCTGCCGGTGCCCTGGACCGCCGGACGCCCGGCACGCCCGCTGTGGATGCTGGCTGCGCCGCAGCCGCTCGACGGCTGGGAAGGGGCGCTCGTCACCGGCCCGGAGCGCATCGAGACGGGATGGTGGGACGGACACGACGTTCGCCGTGACTATTACGTTGCCCTCAGCCGCGCCGGCGTCCGGCTCTGGATCTTCCGCGAGCGGCCGCCCGGCCAACGTTGGTTTCTCCATGGAGTTTTCGGGTGACGAGCACCTGCTTCGCGTGCGAGACGCTGCGGGCCCGTGCCGAGCGGGATCCGGCGGGGTTCCTCGCTCGCAAACGCTGCCGGAACTTTAAGCGTTTGCTCGCGAGGACCCCGCCACCTCGCTCGGCACGGGCCGGGCGGCGACGCATCGCGCGTGCGAGCCGTTGCGGGACCCCGGAGCGAGCGAATGTCCGTTCTGCTGAGCGAGCGAAGGTGGTCCCGCCGGCGAAGCACGCGCGCAGCTGACGCGACTCGATCCGCGACCGATCCGAGATGTCGTATGCCGAACTGCACTGCATCAGCAACTTCACGTTCCTGCGTGGCGCGTCGCATCCGGCTGAACTCGTCACGCGCGCGAAAGAACTCGGCTACGCGGCGCTCGCGCTGACCGACGAGTGCTCGCTCGCGGGCATCGTCCGGGCGCATGCCGCCGCGCGCGAGGCGGGGCTGCCGCTCGTCGTCGGCAGCGAGTTCAGGCTCGTGGACGACCTCCGGTTCGTCGCGCTTGCCACGAGCCGGCGCGGGTATGCGGCACTCTCCAGTCTCATCACGCGGGGCCGCCGGGCGGCGCCGAAAGGGCAATACCGGCTCGCGCGGGCCGACCTCGAGGCGGGGATGGAGGACTGCCTCGCGCTGTGGCTGCCGGATGCAGAGCCCGTGATCGAGCAGGGCGAGTGGCTGCGCGAGCGCTTTGAAGGGTGCCTCTGGGTTGCGGTCGAGCTCAGCGCTGCGGGGCGCGACAGCGAGCGGCTCGAGCGGCTCTCTGCGCTCGCGCGCGAGCTCGGGCTGCCTGCAGTCGCGGCCGGCGACGTGCACATGCACCAGCGCCGGCGCCGTGCGATGCAGGACCTGCTGACCGCCGTGCGCCTGAAGACGACCGTCGCGCTCGCGGGCCATGCGCTTTTCCCGAACGGCGAGCGGATGCTGCGGCCTCTTGCGCGGATCGAGGCGCTGTACCCGCGCCCGCTCACGGACGCAACGCGGGACATCGCCGAGCGCTGCCGGTTCTCGCTCGACGAGCTTTGCTACGAATACCCGGAGGAGATCGTGCCTGCCGGCACGACGGCGACGTCGCACCTGCGCCGCCTGGTCGAGGAGGGCGCGGCTCGGCGCTGGCCCCTGGGGATGCCGGCGCCGGTCCGGCAGCTCATCGAACGCGAGCTCGCGCTCATCGCCGAACTCGGCTACGAACGCTACTTCCTGACGGTCCACGACCTCGTCGAATTCGCGCGCGGACGCGGCATCCTGTGCCAGGGACGCGGCTCGGCGGCGAACTCCGCCGCCTGTTACGCGCTCGGCATCACGGAGGTCGACCCCGCACGCATGTCGATGCTGTTCGAGCGCTTCATCTCGCGCGAGCGCAACGAGCCGCCCGACATCGACGTGGACTTCGAGCACGAGCGGCGCGAGGAGGTGATCCAGTACCTCTACGCGAAGTATGGCCGCGGCCGCGCCGCGCTCACGGCGACCGTCATCTGCTACCGGCCGAAGAGCGCGGTGCGCGACGTCGGCAAGGCGCTCGGGCTCGATGCGGCGCAGGTGGACCGCCTTGCCCACGCGATGCAATGGTGGGACGGCCACGAGGTCGAGGACTCCCGCATCCGGGAGGCGGGCTTCGACACGGCGAATCCGCTCGTCGGGCGCGTGCTCACGCTGACGCGCGAGCTGATCGGGTTTCCACGGCACCTGTCCCAGCACACCGGCGGCTTCGTGATCTCGCGCGGGCCGCTCGACGAGCTGGTTCCCGTCGAGAACGCGGCGATGCCGGAGCGCACGGTGATCCAGTGGGACAAGGACGATCTCGACGAGCTCAAGCTCCTCAAGGTCGACGTGCTGGGCCTCGGCATGCTCACCGCGATCCGCCGCGCGCTCGCATTCGTCTCGGCGCGCCGCGGCTCGGAGTTCCGCCTGGCCGACATCCCGGCCGAGGATCCCGCCGTCTACGAGATGATCTGCCGCGCGGACACGGTCGGCGTGTTCCAGATCGAGTCGCGCGCGCAGATGGCGATGCTGCCGCGGCTCGCGCCGCGCTGCTATTACGACCTCGTCATCGAG
>DATBSX010000063.1:0-5130 GCA_036559565.1 Steroidobacteraceae bacterium
GCCGCGCTGACGAAGCGCAAGGGGCCGCGCGCGGCGGCCGCCGCCTTGTCGATCCGCTCGGCCGGGCTGCTCATCGGAAATCTCCCGCGCGACGGGCGCTCAGTTTAACGTTGCATTCGGCGCCCCGCGATGCTGTCATTCCGGGCGTCGGTTCAGGCGCAGGGAGTGGCGGCTCTTGGACACCGGTCAGGAAGTCTGTTCGACGCGCGAGGCTGCAGACCGCCTCGGCGTCTCGCTGCGCACGGTGCAGCTGTGGTCCGAGGCGGGACTGCTGCGCGCGTGGAAGACGCCCGGCGGACATCGCCGTATCCTGACTTCCTCCGTGGACGAGCTGCTTCAGCGCCGCACCGGCGTTGCGGCGCGGCGACCGCACGGCGGCCAGTTCGAAGTGCTGGTCGTAGAGGATGAGCCGGATTTCCGGCAGCTTTTCGAGTTGCACCTGCGCTCCTGGCAATTGCCGATCCACCTCGTCAGCGCGCCGAGCGGCTTCGATGCGCTGCTCCAGATCGGCGCCTCGCGGCCTGACCTTCTCATCACGGACCTTCGCATGCCGGGCATCGACGGCTTCGAAATGCTGCGCGCGCTCAAGGCGTCGGGCGCAATGGGCGAACTCGAGATCATCGTCGTGACAGCCTTGACCGAACACACGATTGCCGAGCGCGGAGGACTCCCGGCAGGGGTGACCGTGCTCTTCAAGCCGCTGCGTTTCGCCGACCTGCGGCTGCGGCTGGCCCAGCTCGTTGAGCACTGGCAGCGCCTGGCCGCCGGCTGAGCGGCCGCGGGGCGACAGGCGCCCCTTTTGCAGGGCAAAATAGCCCCCATCCCATCCCGCAGGACGCAAGCCATGGCACAAGACCCCACCGTCATCCTCAGCGCCCGCCGCACGCCCATCGGGGCGATGCTCGGCGCCTTTGCCGCCGTTCCGGGCCACGCGCTCGGCGCAGCGGCGATCCGCGGCGCAATCGAGTCCGCTGGCCTCGACCCCGCCCTCATCAACGAGGTCGTGATGGGCTGCGTGCTCCCGGCGGGCCAAGGCCAGGCGCCTGCCCGCCAGGCCGCCCTCGCCGGCGGCGTGCCGAAATCGGTCCCGACGACCACGGTCAACAAGATGTGCGGGTCCGGGATGCGCGCCGTGATGTACGGCGCCGATCACATCGCGGCCGGCAGCGCCGATTTCGTGCTGGCCGGCGGGCTCGAGTCCATGACGAACGCGCCCTACCTCCTGCTGAAGGCGCGTGCCGGTTATCGCATGGGTCACGGCGAGATCCTCGACCACATGTTCTACGACGGGCTGCAGAGTCCCTGGGACGGAAAGCTCATGGGCTGCTTCGCCGACGCGACCGCCGCGAAGTACGGCTTCGCGCGCGCCGACCAGGACGCTTTTGCCGCCGAGTCCGTGCGCCGCGCGATTGCCGCGGTCGAATCCGGCGCCTTCGAGGCCGAGATCGCAGCCGTCAAGATCGCCGACCGCAAGGGCGAACGCGTAGTCACGCGCGATGAAACGCCTTTCACCGTCTCGGTGGAAAAGATCCCGAGCCTGAAACCTGCTTTCGGGAAGGACGGCACGGTGACCGCGGCCTCCTCCTCCTCCATTGCGGACGGCGCCTCGGCCCTCGTTCTCGCCCGCGCCAGCGCAGCGGCGAAAGCCGGCCTCAAGCCCATCGCGCGCATCGTCGCGCACGCGAGCCATGCCCAGGAACCCGAGTGGTTCACGATCGCGCCCGTCGGCGCCATCCAGAGCGCCTTGCAGCGCGCCGGCTGGAAAGCCTCGGACGTGGATCTCTTCGAGGTCAACGAAGCCTTCGCCGTCGTCACGATGGCCGCGATGAAGGACATCGGCATCCCGCACGAGAAAGTCAACGTGCACGGCGGCGCCTGCGCGCTTGGCCATCCGATCGGTGCGACGGGAGCGCGCATCCTGACGACGCTCGTGCACGCCTTGCAGCGTCACGGCAAGAAGCGCGGCCTCGCAGCGCTCTGCATCGGCGGCGGCGAAGCGACTGCGGTCGCGATCGAACTCAGCTGAGCGCGGGCGCCCCACCGAGATCCTCCCCGACCTCCGTCGAGAGCGCGATACCCGCGACTTCGTAGCCGCGGCGAAAATCCCGGATGTGCCGCGTCATCCACTCGTCCGCGGCCTTCGCGTCACGCGCCTTGACGGCCGCGACGATCGCCTTCTGGGCAGCCTCGATGCGCGATCGCGCCTGCGGCACGCGGTCGATGATGACGGCGAGGCTCGGCTTCAGGAGCCTGAGCAGCGGCTCGTTCAACAGGTTGAAGACGGGATTCGCGGCCGCCTCGCCCAGGGCGTCGAAGAAAGACGCGACGTCGGCAACCGCCACCTCGCGCTCGCGGTCCCGCGCTGCAAAGATCCGCGCCGCCTCCTCGAGCTTCTTGAGCGCCGCCGCGGAGTGCCGCTCGGCGGCCGCGGCAGCAATGCCCGGCTGCACGGCCTGCAGCGCTTCCCACACGTCCACGACGCGCGCGCGATGCAGGGCGAGCGCCTGCGACAGGCCACCGCCCACGGATTCCCGGGTCGGCCGGGTCACGACCAGGCGTTTGCCGCCCCGCCGTCGCCCCAGGAGACCGGCGCTCTCGAGCTTGCGCAGCGCCTCCCGCACCGTGGATCGATTCACCTCGAACTGGCGGGCAAGCTCGGTCTCGGTCGGCATGACCTCGCCCTCCTGCAGCTCGCGGCGCAAGATCCGGGCCCGGATGGCCTCCGAAACACGGAGGTAAGCCGGCGCAAAACCGAGGGGTTCGAAGGCAGCTCGCATATTTCAGACTCCCACTTGCCTGTCTGATTGTCGGACAATATCATGTTCCTGGCAAGCCGGACCCCGGCGGAGGGCGCTATGTTCCCGATCGATTTCGACTTCGAACTCGGCGCACGCGTCGACGAGCTGCGCCAGGCCGTCCGCGAGTTCGCAATCCGACGCATCGCCCCGCAGGCCGAGGAGATCGACCGCAGCAACCGCTTCCCGCGCGAACTCTGGCCCGAGCTCGGCGCCATGGGCCTGCTCGGCATGACGGTGCCCGAGGAATACGGCGGCCTCGGCTTTGGCTACCTCGAACACGTCGTCGCGATGGAAGAGATCAGCCGCGTTTCCGGCTCGATCGGGCTGTCTTACGGCGCGCACTCGAATCTCTGCGTCAACCAGCTTCGGCGCTTCGGCACCGATGCACAGAAGTCGCTGTACCTTCCGCGCCTCGTGAGCGGTGAGCACGTGGGCGCGCTCGCGATGAGCGAGCCGGGCTCGGGCTCCGATGTCGTCTCGATGCGCACGCGCGCCGATCGCAAGGCAGGCGGCTACGTCCTGAACGGCTCGAAGATGTGGATCACCAACGGCCCGGAGGCCGACACGGCCGTGATCTATGCGACGATCGAGCCGGGAAGCGGCGCGAAGGGGATCACGGCGTTCATCGTCGAGCGCGGCACAGCGGGTTATCGTTCCGCCCAGAAGCTCGACAAGTTCGGCATGCGCGGCTCCGATACCTCGGAACTGGTGTTCGAAGACTGCTTCGTGCCGGACGCCAACCTGCTGGGCGCTGCCGGTGGCGGCGTGGAGATCCTGATGTCGGGACTCGACTACGAGCGGCTGGTGCTGACGGGCGGTCCGCTCGGGCTCATGCGCGCGGCGCTCGACCTCATCGTCCCCTATCTCCACGACCGCGAACAGTTCGGCCAGCCGATCGGCAGCTTCCAGTTGATGCAGGCGAAGCTCGCGGATCTCTACGCCGCCTGCAACGCCTCGCGGGCCTATGCCTATGCGGTTGCGCGCGCCTGCGATGCGGGACGCGCGACGCGCTACGACGCCGCCGCCTGCCTGCTCGCCGCGTCCGAGAACGCGACGCGCGCCGGGCTCGAGGCGATCCAGGTACTGGGCGGCAACGGGTACATCAATGAATATCCGGCCGGACGCATCCTGCGCGACGCGAAGCTCTACGAGATTGGCGCCGGCACCAACGAAATCCGCCGCATGCTGATCGGCCGCGAATTGCTGCGGGCGACGGCGCCATGAGCCGCATCGCCTCGCGCATGGACACCGGCGGCGAGGAATTTCGCCAGAACTCCGCGCACATGGCCTCGCTCGTCGCCGAGTTGAAGCGCCGGCAGTCCCTTGCCGCGGCCGGAGGCGGCGAGGAAGCGCGCGCCAAGCACCTGGCGCGCGGCAAGTTGCTGCCCCGCGAACGCATCGAGGCCCTCCTCGATCCGGGCAGCCCCTTCCTCGAGATTTCACCGCTGGCAGCGGGCGGGATGTACGGCGACGATGCGCCGGCCGCAGGCCTCGTCGCGGGCATCGGCCGCATTCACGGCATCGAACTCCTCGTCGTCGCCAACGACGCGACGGTGAAGGGCGGCACTTACTACCCGATCACGGTCAAGAAGCACCTGCGCGCCCAGGAAATCGCGCTCGAGAACCGCCTGCCCTGCGTGTATCTCGTCGATTCCGGCGGCGCTTTCCTGCCGCTGCAGGACGAGGTGTTCCCGGATCGCGATCACTTCGGGCGCATCTTCTACAACCAGGCGCGCCTCTCGGCCGCGGGCATCCCGCAGGTCGCGGTGGTTATGGGCTCCTGCACCGCGGGCGGCGCCTACGTTCCTGCCATGTGCGACGAATCCATCATCGTGCGCAACCAGGGCACGATCTTCCTGGGGGGGCCGCCACTCGTGAAGGCCGCGACCGGCGAGATTGTCGACGCGGAAACCCTCGGCGGCGGCGACGTCCATGCGCGCACTTCCGGCGTTGTCGATCATCTCGCGGACAACGACGCGCACGCCCTGTCGCTAGCGCGCGAAATCGTGGGCAGCCTCAATCACCGGCCCGCGGCCTGGCTCGGGCGACGTGAGGCCGCCCTGCCCGCCCACGAGGCATCGGATCTCTATGGCATCCTGCCGCGCGACCTCAGGCAGCCCTATGACGTCCGCGAAGTGATCGCCCGCCTCGTGGACGGCTCGGAGTTCCACGAGTTCAAGACGCTCTACGGCAAGACGCTCGTCTGCGGATTCGCGCACCTGTGGGGCTACCCGGTCGCGATCCTCGCCAACAACGGCATCCTCTTCTCCGAGTCCGCGCTGAAGGGCGCGCATTTCGTGCAGCTCGCGAACCGCCGCAAGGTGCCGCTCCT
>DATBSX010000064.1:0-5188 GCA_036559565.1 Steroidobacteraceae bacterium
GCGCGACGGCTCGGCGCCGACGCTGATCGATGCCTACGGATCCTACGGCATCACGTCCGAGGCCTATTTCGGGCCGCGATTCATCGCGTGGCTGGAACAAGGCGGCGTGTGGGCAACGGCCCACGTGCGCGGCGGCGGGGAGTTCGGGCGCGAGTGGCACGAGGGCGGACGCCTGCTCACGAAGCCCAACACCTGGGGCGACATGATCGCGGCGGCAGAGAAGCTGATCGCGGATGAGTGGACGACTGCGGCGCGGCTGGCGATCCGGGGCGGGTCGGCCGGCGGCATCACGGTCGGACGCGCGATGACGGAGCGGCCGGACCTGTTCACCGCCGTGATCAGCCAGGTCGGCGTGTCGAACAACCTGCGCGCGGAGTTCTCGCAGAACGGGCCGCCGAACATCCCGGAGTTCGGTTCCGTGTCGACCGCCGACGGGTTCAAGGGCCTCTACGAAATGGACTCCTACCAGCACGTTCAGGACGGCACCAAATATCCGGCCGTGATGTTCACGACCGGCATGACGGATCCGCGCGTCGATCCCTGGCAGGCCGCCAAGATGTCGGCGCGGGTGCAAAAGGCGACGAAGTCGGACAGGCCGGTCCTGCTGCGCGTCGACTTCCAGGCCGGCCATGGCATTGGCTCGACACGGTCCCAGCGCGACGAGGAGTTCGGCGACATCTTCGCCTTCATCCTGTGGCAGGCGGGTGCGAAGGGATTCCAGCCGGCGGGCTGAGCTTCAGCGCGACGGAGTCTTGCCCGTCGCGCCCTCCGAGTAGCCGGTCGCACGCGCGACCGCCCACACCTCGACGCGCCGGCACCCCGCGCGCTTCAGCGCCTGTGCGAGCGCATCCGCCGTCGAGCCCGTCGTCAGCACGTCGTCCACGATCGCGACCGCTGGCGGCACGCAGCCGGCGAGGACTTCGAACGCGCCGCTCACGTTGACGCGCCGCACGATCGCGGGAAGTGCCGCCTGCTCCTCCGTCGCGCGCATGCGAAGCGCGACGCGATCGAGGACCGGCAGCGCGAGCAGCTCGGCGGCAAAGCGCGCGATCTCGCCCGCCTGGTTGTAGCCGCGCCGCGCCTCGCGCGAGGGATGCAGCGGCACCGGCACGATCGCATCCACCGCCTGCGGCCCGCGCTCGGCGAGCTGGTGCGCGAGCACGGTGCCGAGGATGCGGCTGATCGCGATCTGCCGGCCGTACTTCAGGCGATGGATCAGTTCGACGAGCGGAAACTCGTAGCGGTAGGGTACGAAGGCGCGATCGAAGGCGGGCCGATGCTGCCGGCAGTTCGCGCAAAGCTCGCCAGCCTGCGCCATCGGCGCGGCGCAGCCGACGCACGCGGGCAGGTTCACGGGCAGGTCCTCCTCGCAACCTCGGCAGAGGTCGAGCGCGGGCGGTTGACCCGGGTCGAGGCAGAGGAGGCAGGTCGCCGGAAAAAGCCGGTGAATCAGTGTCTTGGACGCGCCGTAAACCTGCTGGAATAGGTTCGGTTGACAGTCCTCGACGGCATTCGAATACTGCGCCACGGCGTTAACTTGCGCCGCCCGCGCGCACGGCATGCGGCGGTTTTTCGTTCCGAACGGGGAGCAATGCAATGGATGGCAACGGCCGCGCAACCGCCGATGTCCGCAGCGACTGGACGCTCGATGAAGTGCGCGCGCTGCATGCGCTGCCTTTCGCCGACCTGATGCACCGTGCGCAGTCGACCCACCGCCTCCACTTCGACCCGAACCAGGTCCAGGTCTCGACGCTGCTGTCGATCAAGACCGGCGCCTGTCCCGAGGATTGCGCCTACTGCCCGCAGAGCATCCGATATGACACCGGCCTCGAGCGCGAGGCGCTGATGGAACCGGCCTCGGTCGTTGCACGCGCGCGCGCCGCGCGCGAGGCGGGAGCGACGCGCTTCTGCATGGGCGCGGCCTGGCGAAGCCCGAAGGACCGCGACCTCGACAAGGTCGTCGAGATGGTCGAAGGGGTCGCAGCGCTCGGGCTCGAGACCTGCGCGACGCTCGGCATGCTGACACCTGAGCAGGCAAGCCGACTCAAGGACGCGGGCCTCGACTACTACAACCACAACCTCGATACCTCGGAGGCGTTCTACGGCGAGGTCATCACGACGCGTACCTACCAGGACCGTCTCGAGACGCTCGCGGCCGTGCGCGACGCCGGGATCCATGTCTGCTGCGGCGGCATCCTTGGCTTGGGCGAGACGGACGGCGACCGCGTCGCCTTCCTGCACACACTCGCAACGCTCGACCCCCACCCGGAGAGCGTGCCGATCAACAACCTCGTGCAGGTCGAGGGCACGCCGCTCGCCGGCATGCCCGCGGTCGATCCGATCGACTTCGTGCGGATCGTCGCGATCGCGCGCATCCTGATGCCGCGCTCGCACGTGCGGCTGTCCGCTGGCCGCGCCGGGATGAGCGACGAAATGCAGGCGCTATGCTTCCTCGCGGGCGCGAACTCCATTTTCTACGGCGAGAAACTCCTGACGACCGGCAATCCCGATACGGAGAGCGATCACGCGCTCTTCAGCCGGCTCGGCATCCGGCCCGAGCCGGCCGTCGCCGGGAACTGATCCCGTGCCGGCCGCGCCGATCGCTTTCCAGGCGGTGCTCGCGGATCTCGACGAGCAGGGCCTGCGCCGCCGACGCCGCTCTGTCCGGCGACTCTCGCACGACACCGCCGAGATCGAGCTCGACGGGACGCGCTGCATCGATTTCTGCAACAACGACTACCTCGGACTTTCCGCCCATCCGCGCGTGACCGAGGCGTTCATCGAGGCCGCGCGCCTGCACGGCGTCGGCGCGCGCGCCTCCCACCTCATCACCGGTCACCAGGGCGAGCACGACGCCCTCGAAGAAGAACTCGCGGCTTTCACCGGCCGCGCGCGCGCCCTGCTCTTTTCGACCGGCTACATGGCGAACCTGGGGCTCGCGACGGCGCTGGTCCGGAAAGGCAGCGCGGTCCTCGGCGATCGACTCAACCACGCGTCGCTGATCGACGCCGGCCGCATTGCGCGCGCGGCGATCGAACACTATCCGCACGGCGATGCCGCCGCGCTCGAGCTCCAGCTCGCCGCGCAGGTCCCCGGTGCGCTCGTGCTGACGGACGGCGTCTTCAGCATGGACGGCGACCTCGCGCCGCTTCCCGCGATCGCATCCGCCTGCGCTCGTCACGGCGCCTTCCTCGCGGTGGATGATGCGCACGGGCTCGGCGTGCTGGGTGATACCGGCGCGGGAACGCTCGAGCATTTCGGGCTCACGGCGCGGGAAGTGCCGGCCCTCGTCGGCACGCTCGGCAAGGCTTTCGGCAGCTTCGGCGCATTCGTCGCGGGCGATGCGGATCTCGTCGAGACGCTGATCCAGCGCGCGCGCACCTACATCTATACGACGGCGTTGCCGGTTGCGGTCGCCGCCGCGACGCGCGCCGCGCTGGCAGTCTCGATCTCGGAATCCTGGCGCCGCACGCGCGTCCTCTCGCTCACGCGCCGATTCCGCGCGCTGGCGGCACAGGCCGGCCTGCCACTGGCCGACTCCGGGACGCCGATCCAGCCGATCCTGCTCGGCACGGCGGATGCCGCCGTCACGGCGAGCGCGAGGCTCCTCGAGCGCGGCCATTACGTCGCCGCGATCCGCCCGCCGACGGTGCCCGCCGGCAGTTCGCGCCTGCGCATCGCGCTTTCCGCCGCGCATCGCGATGCCGATGTCGAGTCGCTCGTGACCTGCCTGGCAGAGATCCTGCACGCCAAATGAGCGACGCGAAGCGAGCGCCCGATCTGGCTGCTCCCCTCCTCGATCGTGCGGCCATCCGCAGGAACTTCGGCAAGGCGAGCGCCACTTACGATGAGTCCGCCGTCCTCGCCGAGCAGCTGCGCGAGCAGATGATCGACCGGCTCGGGTGGATCAGCTTCACGCCGGAGGCGGTCCTCGACCTCGGTTGCGGCACGGGCCATGGCGCAGCAGCACTCGCCGCCCGCTGGCCGAAGGCGCGCATCGTTGCGCTCGATGCCTCTCCCGCGATGTTGCGCGAGGCCGCGAAGCGTGATGACGCAGCGCGCATCGAATGGCTGCACGGCGAGGCGGAAGCGCTGCCACTGCCGGAAGCGGGCTTCGATCTCGTCTTCAGCAACCTGATGCTGCCCTGGTGCGAGGACCTCGATACCGTGTTCGCGGAAGTCGCGCGCGTCCTGAAACCCCGTGGACTCTTTACATTCACGACTTTCGGCCCGGACACGCTCATCGAACTGCGCGCGGCCTGGCGCGCGGCTGACGAGTCCGCGCACGTGCATCTGTTCACCGACATGCACGACCTCGGCGACGGGCTCGTGCGCGCGGGATTCTCGGAACCCGTGCTCGACGTGAGCCGATACACGCTGACTTATCTGGACGTCGATGCATTGATGCTCGACCTGAAGGCGATCGGCGCACAGAACGCGTCGAGCGGCCGGTCGCGCGGCCTCACCGTTCGCGGCCGCATGCAGGCGATGGCCGCCGCTTACGAACCGTTCCGTGCGCGGGGCGTGCTGCCCGCAAGCCACGAGGTCGTCTTCGGCCAGGCCTGGGGTGCGATCGAGCGGCCGGATCCAGAACGCGACGGCGAGTTTGCCTTCCCGGTAAGCGACATCGGCCACCGTGAACCGCGCGGCCGCTGACCGTTCGCTACCCGGTTGGCGCCGCGTGTATGCTTGGCGGCCCCCGAATCGCGTCATTTGACCGGACACAGGATTCATCTGCATGGCTGACGTGTTTGTTTCCTATGCGCGAAACGACAAGGCGCGTGTCGCACCGGTCGTCGCCGCGATCGAAGCGAAAGGCTGGTCGGTCTGGTGGGATCCGGATATCACGCCCGGCCAGGAGTTCGACGACCAGATCGAGGCCGAGATCACCGCGGCCCTGGCCGTGCTGGTGGTCTGGACGCCGACCTCGGTCACGTCGCGCTGGGTGCGCGGCGAGGCGCGAGAAGCCGCCGAGCGCGGCGTCCTCGTCCCGGTGCGGTTCGACCAGGCGCGCCTGCCGATGGACGTTCGCGCCATCCACACGACGGACCTCGATGGCTGGGGCGAGAATGGGGCGAGTCCGCAGGCGCAGGAATTCCTGCGTGCACTGGGCACACACATTGCACGCTCGCAGGCGTCGCGACCCGCGAAATCTGGAAGCGCGTCTGCATCATCGACGTCCGACAAG
>DATBSX010000065.1:0-5245 GCA_036559565.1 Steroidobacteraceae bacterium
CGACCGAAGGCGCGTGGATGCCGGGTGCCGCCGTCACGCAGGCGGCGCGGCAAGTTGCGGGCGCAAGGCCGCTCCATTTCATATTTCATTCCGGGCACGTCGGCTCAACGCTGCTCTCGCGCCTGCTCGACGAAGCGGGCGCGGTCCTCGGGCTTCGCGAGCCGCTGCCGCTTCGCACCCTTGCGGATGCGCACGACGTGCTCGGAAAGCCGGAATCACTCCTCGGCATCCCGCAATTCGAGAGCCTGCTCGACATGCTGCTCGGGCTCTGGAGCCGCGGCTATGAGGCCACCCGTGCCGTCGTCGTCAAGGCGACGAGCAGCGCCGGGCGCCTCGCCCCACGGCTACTCGGACAATCCCCGGCGTCCCGCGCCGTGTACCTGAACCTGGCGCCTGAGCCCTACCTCTCGACGCTGCTCGGCGGCGCAAATTCAGCGACGGACCTGCGCGGCCACGGCCCGGGCCGCATGCGCCGCCTGCTGGCCGGCCGCGAGTTACCGGTCGCGCCGCTCTACGCGCTCTCCACGGGGGAGCTGGCCGCGCTCGGATGGCTGGTGGAAAGCCTGTCGCAGGCCGCCGCCCAGGAGGCCGCGGGCAGCCGCCTGCTCGCACTCGACTTCGATACATTTCTCGCCGACATGCCGGGAGAGATTTCGAAGGTGCTGGCCCACTTCAACCTGCCGCGTGACGAAGCCGGGATTGCGGCGATTGCCGCAAGCGCGGTGCTGCACCAGTATTCGAAGGCCCCTGAATTGCCATTCCCGCCCGGAGAGCGCGCTGCGCGCCTCGCGGCCGCGCGGCGCGACCATTCAGATGAAATCGCGAAGGGCCTCGCCTGGCTGGAGCGGCTGGCGCGGGCGGACGCATCCATCGCTTCGGTCTTCGAGCGGGGCGTCGCATGAGCACAGGCCCCGGGGCCCACTTGAAACTCGCGGCAAGCCTCGAGCAATCGGGCAGGCTTGTCGACGCCGAGTCGGCCTATCAACGTTGTATCGGCGAAGAGCCGCAGAACGCCGAGGCACGCTTCAACTATGCCTGCTTCCTGCGGCGCCGCAGCAGGCTCGAAGAGGCGCTTGAAGAGCACCAGGCGGCGCTCGACCTCGGCATCGAGAAGCCCGAGGAGGTGCTCTCGAACATGGCCGTGATCCAGGCGGAGCTGCGGCGCGACGCGGCGGCCAAACTCCTGCTCGAGCGCGCGCTGACGGTCAACCCGACCTATCCGCCGGCGATCTTCAACCTGGCCCTGCAGCACGAAGAACAGGGCGACCGCGCCCGGGCACTTGAGCTGTTCCGCCAGATCCTCGAGATCGACCCGTCCTGGCACGATGCGCTCGTGCGCATCGCGCACGCCGAGACCGTGCGCGATCCAGATGGCGAGATCGTCCGGAAGCTCCGTCGTGCGCTGCGCCGCTCGAACCTCAATCCGCTCACGCGCGAGAGCCTCCATTTCGCGCTCGGCAAGGCCCTGGACGACTGCGCGCGCTACGAGGAGGCTTTCGAGCAGTTCGCGCTCGGCAATGCCGCAAGCCGGCCGCGGCTTGCGCGATACGACCGCGGCGCGGTGGACGAGGCCGTGGGCCGGGTCATCCGTGAATTCAGCCCGGAACTCATGGCGCGGGCGACGCCGGTCTCGGAGGCGCCGCTCGTCTTCATCACCGGCATGTTCCGTTCCGGCTCGACGCTCTTCGAACAGGTGCTGGCCGCGCATCCGCGCGTGACGGCGGGCGGTGAGATCGAGTACTTCATGCGCTTCCCGTTCTCGTTCGACCCACCGGACTGGCAGCCCATCGCACAGGGCTACCTGGACTACCTCGGCCGCAGCTTCCCGGGCAAGGAGCTCATCACGAACAAGCGGCCGGATGCATTCGCGCTCCTCGGCATGTTGAAGGCCTCGTTCCCGAATGCGCGCTTCGTCAACACGGTGCGCGACCCACGCGACACGGCACTCTCGATCCTGTACCAGCAGTTCGACGGCCGGCTCGGCTACGCCGCCGACCTCGGCGACATCGCGCACCACCATCGGCAGTACGTCCGGCTGATGGAGCACTGGCGGGACCTCTTCAGCGCGAGCATCTTCGACGTCGACTACGACGCCTACGTGCAGGATCCGCGCGCAGTGACTGAAAGGCTGCTCGCGTTCCTCGGCCTCGACTGGCACGAGGGCTGCCTGGAGTTCCAGAAGAACGCGACGCGCGTGCGGACCGCGAGCGTCGCCCAGGTCCGGGAGCCGATCTACCGGAAGTCTTCAGGCCGCTGGAAGAACTACGAGCGCCAGCTCGCGGCACTCGCGCCCGCGCTCGGGGCGCACTAGGACGTCGACCACTTCCTGAGCAGGTTCTGGCGCACGACGTCGAGCCGCACGCGGCTCTCTGGATTCATGCGCAACCCTTCGATCGCCGCAATTTCATTGAGCTCATAAACCTGCATGCGCTCATGCTGGTCGGCGACGTGGCTCTCGATGAAGGTGATCGAGACGAGCCGCTGGCCCGAACGCACGGGCACGACCTCGTGCAGCAGCGTGGAAGGATAGACGACCGCCTCGCCCGGCTCGCCCTTGAAGGCGAGCGTCTGGTTGCCGAGAACCATCGCGAGCTCGCCGCCCTCGTAGGTCGCGGGATCGCCGATGAAGACCGTGCAGGACAGGTCCGAGCGGAGCTTCACGTTCGGCAGCTGGATGATCGCGGCGTCCGCGTGGGAGCCGTACTTCATGCCGGGCTCGTAACGGCACAGGAGCGGCGGCGCGATCCGCTTCGGGATCGCGAAGCTGCCGAACTCGCGCGAGCGCGCCATCGCGTTGCCGACGATCTGCACCGACTCGAGGTATTTCGGATCCGAGGAATCGGCTTGCAGGTTCTGCTTGCTCGTGTTCGCGGGATTCGAGGCGCGTCCATCCACGAACTTGATCTCGCCGGCGAGCGCGACGAGGCGGGCGCATTCCTCGGACGTCAGCAGGTTCTTGATCTTGAGCAGCATGGGCGCGAATTATATCTGGGCGCCGGGCGCGGTGCCCCGGTGGGCGTCGGTCGCCGCAATGACGACGCGGATCGCCTCGCGCTCGGCGGGCGACAGCCGCGGGCTCCAGATGTCGCAGATCAGGATGATCCGGGTCTCGTCGCTCTCGTTCCAGGCTTCGTGCTCGATCGTGTCGTCGAACACCCACGCCTCGCCCAGGCGCCATTCACGCTGCTCGCCGCCCACGCGAAAGCCGCAATGGCCCGGAAGCACGAGCGGCAGGTGCACGACGAGGCGGAAGTTGGCAATGCCCGTGTGCGGCGGGATGCGCGTCTTCGGCTGCAGCACCGAGAACATCGCGGTCGGCGAGCGCTGGTCCACCACGGCCTGCGGCAGGCGCCGGACGGCCGCCATCGTCGCGGGGGCCCGGGCGCAGCGCTCCTCGATCGCGCGGCCCTTGTCGTAGAAGTGGAAAGCACTCCAGCGCGGCGACTTGTTGAGCTCCCGCCACTGGTCGAGCGGCAGGTGGTCGTCATATTGGATGTAGGGGCTGAAGCCGGCCTCGTCCTCGACGAGGATCCGGCCGAGCTCGCGCTGGATGTCGGCGGTCGCCGCCTCGAACTCCGGCAGCCACGGGAATTCCTCGCGCTCGTAGAACTCGATGTCGGGCAGTCCCGGGTAGGCGTACTCCATCGGCTCCTGGCGGTAGCGCTTGCGGATGCGCAGCGTCGTGTCGATGAACGACTCGAGGCGGCGCTTTTCGGCCTGGGTGAGCGCATCGCGAGCCGGGCCGACATGATCGCGGACGTAACGGCCGAGCTCGGCAACGTGCTTGCCGTGCACCTCGCGCGCGCGCGCGACCGCCTGGCGTGTCGGCGGGTCGAGCTCCGCGTCCGGCGGCGCCTGGACGAGTGCGATCGCGTAGGCGAGCGCGGCGTCGTTCGCGCGCCCGAGCTTGTCGAGCAGCGCCGCCTGCATCAGGAGCGCGCTGAAGTTGCGGTTGTCGAGCGCGAGCGCCTCGCGCAGCGCCAGGAACGACCCGTCAAAATCCTGCAGCTGGCGCCGCACGACGGCGAGGTTGAGCCACAGCGGGACCGCACCACGCTCCTGTGCGATGGCATCGCGCAGCAGGGCTTCCGCGGCCCGCAGGTTGCCGGAAGCCATCGCCTGCAGGGCGGCCTTGTTTGCGCGCGCGGCCTCTTCTTTCATGCGCGGCTAGCCTAAGGTTTTGCCGCTTTCCGTGCGAGTCCCCATAATTCCCTCCGCCATGGGGACCCCTGCCGAAGCCACCGCCCTCGACCAGCTGCTCGCCGCCGACCCGCGCAACATTCCGGCGCTGATGCGGCGCGCGGACCTGTATGCGGCCGCGGGCGACGCCCGCGCGGCGTCGTCCTTCTACCTGATGGCGATCCGTTCGGCGCCGGCTACCGGCCTGCCCCGCGAGCTCGCCGCAGAGCTCGCACGCGCCAGGCAGGCCTGCGACCGCTACGCGCTCGAGTACCGGGATTTCCTGCTGCGCAACCTCGCCGCGAAGGGCTTCGACCCGAAGCGATCGAGCCCGCGCTTTGCCGATTCCGTGGACATGATCCTCGGCCAGAAGCGCATCTACCTTCAGGAGCCCAAGTACTACTATTTCCCGGGACTGCCGCAGGTCCAGTTCTACGAGCGCAGCCTCTGCCCCTGGTTCGACGACCTCGAGGCCGCGACGGCCGACATCCGCGCAGAGCTGGAGGCCGTCCTGGACGAACCGGATGCCTTTGCACCCTATGTGCAGGGCCACGCGAACCGGCCGAGGAACGACCAGCAGGGCATGATGAACAACCCCGCCTGGAGCGCCTACTACCTCTGGAAGAACGGCGACCCTGTCGCGGGCAACGTGGAGCGGTTCCCGAAGACGATGCAGGCGCTCCGGAATGCGCCGCTCGCTCACGTACCCAATCGCTCACCGTCGGTTCTCTTCTCGTTGCTGCGCCCGGGCGCGCACATCCCGCCGCACAACGGACTCGTCAACACGCGGTTCATCTGCCACCTGCCCGTGATCAACCCCGGCAAGTGCCGGTTTCGCGTCGGCAACGACACGCGCGACTGGGTCGAAGGCAAGGGCTGGGCATTCGACGACTCGATCGAGCACGAAGCGTGGAACGGCAGCGACAAGACGCGGGTCATACTGCTGTTCGACGTGTGGCGCCCCGAACTGAGCGACGAAGAGCGCCGGCTCGTCGTCTCGCTGTTCGAGACCATCGACGCCCACAGCGGCAAGAAACCGGACTGGGAGATCTGAGATGCGACGTTT
>DATBSX010000066.1:0-9382 GCA_036559565.1 Steroidobacteraceae bacterium
CACGGGATCGCGATAGATCGGCTCGAGCTCGACCTCCTCGCGGTTCAGGAAGGTCGCAAACGCCTTGACCGGACCCGGCGTCACGACGTGGCGGTTCGTCAGGATGATGCCGTGCTCGGCGTCCACGACGAAGCCGGTCGCTTGCGCCGAGGTGTTCCATTCGGTGTCGAAGGCGCGGGCCGCGTCGATCTGGATCGCAACCACCCCGGTCGAGATGCGCTCGAGCGTGCGCGTCCAGCGCGAGGACTCCTCGAGCTCGATCGGCAGCGGCAGCGGCATGACCGGCATCTGCGGCGCAAGCGCGGGCGGCTCCTGTTCGGGAGCCTGGGGCCGGTTCGGTACCGGCGCCTCCTGCGACGGTGGCCGCTGCGGCTCGACCGGCTGCGGCAGCGATTGCGTCGGCGGCGGGGGCGGCGGCAGCGGCTGGGCCTGCGTCTCCTGCTGCGCGCGTGCCAGCGTCGCAGCAAGCATCAGGAGGGTCGTTGCGAACGCGAGCCGCTTGATCCTGCCCTCAGTCCAGCCGATAGCCGAATGTGTCATTAAAACGGTCCCTGAACTCGTCCAGCGTGAATCGATGATGCTGCGTGCCGAGGGTCGCGATCTTGATCGCGCCCATCAGCGAAGCGATCCGCCCGGTCGTTTCCCAGTCGAGGCCGCGCAGCAGGCTGTATACGAGCCCGGCGCGATAGGCGTCGCCGCAGCCCGTCGGGTCTACCACCGCCGCCGCCCGGACCGCGGGAATCTCGACGCGGCGGCTGCCGGCGAAGACCGTCGAGCCTTCCGCGCCACGCGTCACTACATAGGCCGCGACGCGCGCCGCAAGTTCCCCGGTCGCAAGCCCGGTGCGCTCCTCCAGGAGCGTCGCCTCGTAGTCGTTGACCGTCACCCAGGTCGCCTGCTCGATGAACTGCAGCAGCTCCGCGCCGCCGAACAGCGTCATCGCCTGACCGGGATCGAAGATGAAGGGAATCTTCAGGTCCGCGAACTGCGACGCATGCGCGATCATGCCGTCGCGCCCGTCCGGCGCGCAGACGCCGATCGTGATACTGCCGTCGCCGGGCACTTCCTGGCGGTACGAATGCGTCATCGCGCCCGGATGAAAGGCCGTGAGCTGGTTCGAGTCGAGGTCCGTCGTGATGTAGGCCTGGGCCGTGTACTCGTCTTCGAGCACCTTGACGTGGCGCAGCGACATGCCGTTCTGCGTCATCCACTCGCGATAGGGGCCGAAGTCATGGCCCACGGTGCCCATCGCATGTTCCGGGCTCTCGAGCAGGCGCAGGTTGTAGGCGATGTTTCCCGCGCAGCCGCCGAAGTTGCGCCGCAGCGTCGGCACGACGAAGGACAGGTTCAGCACGTGGATCTTGTCGGGCAGGATGTGGTCGCCGAACCGGCCCGGATAGACCATCACCGTGTCGTAGGCGAGCGAGCCGCAGACTAGTGCCGCCATGCGAGCACCAGGACCCAGTTGAGGGCGAGCAGCACGAATGCCACGAACACCGCGGCCGAGCCGAGCTCCTTCGCGATCGCGGACAGCGGATGCCGCTCGACGCCGATCCGGTCCACCGTCGCCTCGACCGCGCTGTTGACGAGCTCGATCGCGAGCACGACGAACATCGGGCCGACGAGCAACGCGCGCTCGATGCCGGTCTGTCCCAGCCAGAGTCCCAGCGGAATGAGGACGAGGGCAAGCAGGCATTCCTGGCGGAAAGCCTCTTCCTCGCGCCAAGCGGCGACGAACCCCCGCCAGGTGCTGGCAAAGGCGCGCGAAAGCCGGACCGGGCCGGTCGTTCCCTTGTCGGGTCGGTGATTCACGTCGCGGCCGGTTTCCAGGCGACGTCGAGCTGGCGCGCGGCGCGCACGTCGTCGAGACGGCGGACGGGCATCGTGTGCGGGGCGGACTTGACGGCGGCCGCGTCGGTCTCGGCTTCGCGACGGATGGCGGACAGCGCCTCGACGAAGCCGTCGAGCTCTTCGCGCGACTCGGATTCAGTGGGCTCGATCAGGAGGCACTCCGGGACCAGTAACGGGAAATACGTCGTCGGGGCATGGTAACCGTGATCGAGGAGGCGCTTGGCAAAATCCATCGCCGTGACGCCCTGCTCCCGCGCCTGGCGCTTCAGCGTGACAATGAACTCGTGGCTCGCGCGCCGGCCCGGGTAAGCAGCATCGAAGCCGGCTTCCTTGAGCCGAGCCAGCAGGTAGTTCGCATTCAGCGTCGAGTATTCGGCGACCCGCCGCATGCCGGCGGCGCCAAGGATTCTCATGTACACCCAGGCGCGCAGCAGTACGCCCGTGTTGCCCATGAATCCCGACAGGCGCCCAATCGACTCCGGCAGGTCGCGCTCATCGAGCCAGCGGTAGAGCTCGCCCTCGCGCGCAACGACCGGAACGGGCATGTACGGCAGGAGGCGCTGGCCGACGCCGACCGCGCCCGAGCCCGGACCGCCGCCGCCGTGCGGCGTCGAGAAGGTCTTGTGCAGGTTCATGTGGATCACGTCGAATCCCATGTCGCCCGGCCGGACCTTGCCGAGGATGGCATTCAGGTTTGCGCCGTCGTAGTAGAGAAGCCCGCCCGCTGCGTGCACCTTGCGCGCGATCTCGACGATGCGCCGCTCGAAGACGCCGAGCGTGCTCGGGTTCGTCAGCATGATGCCCGCGGTCGCCGGCGACAGCGCCGCCTCGAGCGCGGCGATGTCCACGTCACCGTCGGGCAGCGTCGGGATCTCGCGCACCTTCATCCCGCACATCGTTGCGGTCGCCGGGTTCGTGCCGTGCGCGGCGTCGGGCACGATGATCTCGGTGCGCGCAAGGTCGCCGCGTGCGCGATGGTAGGCGCGGATCATCGCGACTCCGGCGAACTCGCCCTGTGCGCCGGCCATCGGCGTCAGCGAGACGCCGGCCATGCCGGTCACGTGCTTCAGCATTTCCTGCAGTTCGAAGAGGCATGCCATGACGCCCTGCCCCGTCGACACCTGCGCCAGCGGGTGCCGTCCCAGGAAGCCCGGCAGCATCGCGAGCGAATTGCAGGCCCGCGGGTTGTATTTCATCGTGCAGGAGCCGAGCGGATAGAAGTGCGTGTCGATGCCGAAGTTGAGCTGCGAGAGACGCGTGTAATGCCGGACCGCCTGCAACTCCGACACCTCGGGCAATGGCGGTGGCTGCCGGCGCCGGAATGCCTCGGGCACGTCGGCGGCCTCGGCCGCCGGATACTGCGCCGTCGCGCCGCGGCCCGGGCGCGAGAGTTCGAACACCAGCGGTTCGGGCTTGCGCGTCGCCATGGTCAGGCCGCCTTCGGGCGGCCGAGCGCCCGGCCAAGCGCGCGTGCGTACGACTCGATGTCGGCCCGCGTACGCGTCTCGGTCGCGCAGACGAGGAGCGCATCGCCGAGTTCCGGATAGTCGCGCGCCAGATCGAAGCCGCCGATGATCCCTTCCGCTGCGAGCGACTCGAGCAGCGGCGCGACCGGCCGGTCGAGTTTCAGCACGGCCTCGTGGAAGCGTGGTCCGGAAAAGGCGGCGCGCACGCCGGGCAGCTGCCCGAGCGCCGCGACGAGGTCATTCGTGCGCGCGATGCAGGCGCGCGCGACACGCGCGAGGCCGGCGGGCCCGAGGAGCGCGAGGTGGATCGTCGCGGCCGTCATCAGGAGCCCCTGGTTGGTGCAGATGTTCGAGGTCGCCTTGGCGCGGCGGATGTGCTGCTCGCGCGCCTGCAGCGTCAGCGTGAAGCCGGGCGTGCCTTCGGTATCCACCGTACGACCCGCTATCCGCCCGGGCATCTGGCGCACGTGCTCCATGCGACAGGCCATGAATCCGACGTAGGGGCCGCCGGAGGACAGCGGCACGCCGAAGGGCTGCGCGTCCCCGCAGGCGATGTCGGCGCCGCCGTCGCCCCATTCTCCCGGCGGCGAAAGGAGCGCGAGCGACACCGGATTCACGGCCGCGATGACGAGCGCGCCATTCGCGCGCGCCCAGCGCGTGAGCGCGTCCACGTCCTCGAGCTGGCCGAAGAAATTCGGCTGCGGGACCACGATCGCGGTGATGTCCTCGCCGGCGAATGCCGCCAGCGACTTCGGGTCGATGCGCCCGGTCGCCGCGTCGTAGGGCACGGCGTCGAGCTTGAGGCCCTGCCCTTCCGTGATCGCACGCGCAACGTGCCTCCAGGCCGGGTTGACGGTCGACGGCATCAGGATGCGCGCCGATTTCGAGCGCCGGTGCGCCCGGACAGCCATGAGGCAGGCCTCGGCAAGGGCCGAGGCGCCGTCGTAGAGCGAGGCATTCGATACGTCCATCGCGTTGAGGCCCGCGATCATGGACTGGTACTCGTACATGATCTGCAGCGTCCCCTGGCTCGCTTCGGCCTGGTAGGGCGTGTAGGCGCTGTAGATCTCGCCGCGCGTCACGAGCGCCCAGACGGGCGCCGGGATGTGATGCTCATAAGCTCCGGCGCCGATGAAGTTGAGCGGCAGGCCGTCCGCGGCCGCGCGCGCGCCGGCGAGGCGTGCGACGTCCATCTCGGTCAGGGCGTCAGGCACGCCCTCGAGGGCGTCTATGCGAAGCGCCTTCGGAATCTCGTCGAACAGGTCGTCGATCGTCCCGACGCCGATGCGGTCGAGCATCGCGCGGACGTCCTCGGACGTATGCGGGATATAGGGCACTCAGCCTCCGGCGGCGGCGACGGCTTCGTAGGCCTTGGCGTCGAGCGTCTCGCTGGCGGCGCCGCCCGCGGGCTTGAGCCGCATGATCCAGCCCTCGCCGTAGGGATCGCGGTTGATCAGCTCGGGTTCGGTCGCGAGCTTCGGATTGCCGGCGGTCACTTCGCCCGCGATCGGGCTGTAGACATCCGAGGCCGCCTTGACGGATTCGACGACGGCACAGGCATCGCCCGCGGCAAGGCGGCGCCCCGGCTCCGGCACCTCGACGAACACGAGGTCGCCGAGCGCCTGCTGCGCGTGATCGGTGATCCCGATCTCGATCGTGCCGTCCGGCAGCGTGCGGAGCCATTCGTGGCTCCTGGTGTAGCGCAGGTCGGCGGGGTTCGAACTCATGCGTTTCTCCAGTCTAGATTTCAACCATGGCCTTGCCGTGACGGACGAACGGCGGCTTGACGATGCGCGCCGCGATGCGTTTGCCGCGGATGTCCACCTCGACCGTGCCGGTGGCGGCGGCCGGCAGCCGCGCGAGGCCGATCGAGCGCTCGAGCGTCGGCGAGAACGTGCCGCTCGTCAGTTCGCCCTCGCCGGCGGCGCCCGCGAACACCTTCTGGTGCGAACGCAGCACGCCGCGCTCGAGCAGCAGGAGCCCGGTGAGCGTGCGCGCGACGCCCGCGTCGCGCTGCGCGACCAGTGCCGCCTTGCCGATGAAATCGCGGTTGCCCTCGAGCGCCACGGTCCAGGCCAGGCCGGACTCGAGCGGCGTGACCGTCTCGTCCATGTCATTGCCATACAGGTTTATGCCGGCCTCGAGCCTCAGCGTATCGCGCGCGCCGAGACCGCAGGGCACGACACCGGCCGCGACCAGCGCCTCCCAGAAGTCCGCCGCCGATTCCGAGGGCAGCGCGACCTCGAAGCCGTCCTCGCCGGTGTAGCCGGTGCGCGAGACGAACCATTCGTCGCAGGCGGCGCCGAAAAATGCGCCGAGCGCGCCCGCGGCGGCGCGGCAGGACTCCGGCAGGAGCGGCATCGCCTTGGCCCGCGCATTCGGCCCCTGCACGGCGATGATCGCGAGATCCCGCCGCGGCACGGCCGCGACGCCGACCGGCTTCGCATGTTCCTTGATCCAGGTGAGGTCCTTGTCGGCCGTGCCCGCATTGACGACGAGCCGGAACCAGCGCTCGTCGATGAAGGTCGCGATCAGGTCATCGATCACGCCGCCTTCCGGCCGCAGCATGCAGGTGTACTGCGCCTTGCCGGCCGCCGTGAGGCGGCCGACGTCGTTGGCGAGGAGCCGCAGCAGCAGCGGGCGGACGCCCGCGCCGCGCAGGTCCACCGCGCACATGTGCGAGACGTCGAACATCCCCGCGTCGCGCCGGACCGCGTGGTGCTCCTCGATCTGCGAGCCGTAGGCGACCGGCATGTCCCAGCCGCCGAAATCCACCATGCGCGCGCCAGCCGCGACATGGAGGTCATAGAGCGGTGTCCGTCGTCCCATGCGCTTTCCCGATGCAAGTCCCGGCCACAAAAAAGGGCGACGGACCTTACGGCCCGCCGCCCCTCTGTCCTGAAACCTGAGAGATTGGGTACCGGCCCTGTCCCGGTTCCGCTCCCCTTCGGTGGGCCCATAGGGGCCGCTCTCCAGAGATCGCAGGTTCCTGCCGTTCGGGTGCCTGAGCGTTTCCGGGCGGGTTGCGCCTTCGGCGCCGCGCGTGCGCGGACTCTCCGGCAGGTCCTCTTCGCGACACGCCGGATTCTAGCGGAAAGCGCCCGGGTGCACAGGGTATAGTCCCGCCGTCGAAAGCACCCGGCACCGGAGTCGTCCCATGTCCCGCTTGCTCACGTCACCCGCAGTCGTCCTGTCCGCGCTGCTCACGGCGCCGCTCGCCGCATCGGCCGATGCGACTGCCGATCTCCACGCCCTCTTCGATCGCGAATGGCAGCGCGACCTCGCCGAAAATCCGCTGTCCGCGACCTACGTCGGCGACACGCGCTACAACGACCGCTGGCCCGACCTCTCGCCGGCGGCCCAGTCGGCCCGCGACGCGGGCGACGCGAAGGTCCTGGTCGACCTCGCCGCGATCCCGCGCGACCAGCTGCCGCCCGCGGAACAGCTGAATTACGACCTGTTCCGGCACGACTACGAGATGCGCAAGGCAGCCGTCCCTTTCCACCGGGAGTACTACGCCGTCGAGGCGAGCGGCGGACCGCAGTCGCTCAACGAAGTGGCCGACGTGATGCCATTCGAGACCGTGCAGGACTACGAGACCTGGCTCAAGCGCATGCGGGCGCTTCCCGGCCTCCTCGACCAGTTCGGCGACTTGCTGCTGCGCGGCGCGGCCGAGAAGCGCACGCAGCCGCGCGTCATCATGGAGCGCGTGCTGGCGCCGCTCGCGGCGCAGGTGCCGGACAAGCCGGAGGACAGCCCCTTCTTCGATCACTTCCGCACGTATCCCGATTCGATCCCGGCCGCCGATCGCACGCGCCTGACGGCGGAAGCGAAGCGCGTGATCGGGGAGTCCGTCATCCCCGCCTATCGCCGCTTCAACGCGCTGTTCCGCGACAAGTACCTGCCCGCGACGCGCCAGACCGTCGGCCTCTGGGACACGCCGGACGGGCTCGCCTACTACGCCTATTTGTCGAGGTATCACACGACGACCTCGCTGACGCCGGCCGAGATCCACGAGATCGGCCTCAAGGAAGTGGCGCGCAACCGCGCCGAGATGCAGAAGGTGATGGACGAGGTCGGCTTCAAGGGCTCGATGGCAAACTTCTTCCAGTTCCTGCGCACCGACCCGCAGTTCTACTACAAAACGGGCGACGAGCTGTTCCGGGCCTATGCCTACATCACCAAGATGATCGACCCGGAGCTGCCGCGCCTGTTCGGCAAGCTGTACCGAACGCCGTTCGGCCTGCGCGCGATTCCCGAGAACAGCGCGCCGAACACGACGACCGCCTACTACCAGCCGCCCTCGATCGACGGCTCGCGGCCGGGCTATTACTACGTGAACCTCTACCGTCCCGAAGTCCGGCCGAAATGGGAGATGGAAGTGCTGACGGTGCACGAGGCGGCGCCGGGCCATCACCTGCAGATCGCGCTCGCCCAGGAGCAGACCGACCTGCCGGTGTTCCGCCGCGCCGGCGGCTACACCGCCTATGTCGAGGGCTGGGGACTCTACTCGGAGCGGCTCGGCTACGACATCGGCCTCTACAAGGATCCGTATTCGCGCTTCGGGCAGCTGACCTATGACCAGTGGCGCGCGATCCGGCTGGTCGTCGATACCGGTATCCATGCCATGAAGTGGACGCGGCAGCAGGCCATCGATTATTTCATGGCGAACGCGGCGAAGACCGAGGCGGACATCGTCAACGAGATCGACCGCTACATTTCCGACCCGGGCCAGGCGCTCGCGTACAAGATCGGCCAGCTGAAGTTCCTGGAACTGCGCGAGCGCGCGAAGGCGGCGCTCGGCGACAAGTTCGACATCCGCGCCTTCCATGACACGGTGCTCTCGACCGGCGCGGTCCCGCTGGACATCGTCGAGCGGAACGTCGACGCCTGGATCGCCGCACAGAAGGCGAAGTGATCGAGCCGCGCCGAACCACGGTCGCCGTCCGCATCGGCGCCGTCCAGGTGGGCGGCGGCGCGCCAGTCGTCGTCCAGTCGATGACCAACACCGACACGGCGGACGTCGCGGCGACCGCGGGCCAGGTGCGCGAGCTCGCCGAGGCGGGATCCGAGCTCGTGCGCGTGACGGTCAACACGGACGAGGCGGCCGCGGCGGTCCCGCATGTCCGCGACAGGCTCCGCTCCGAGGGTTGCGCCGTGCCGCTCGTCGGCGACTTTCACTTCAACGGCCACAAGCTCCTCGCCGCGCACCCGGCCTGCGCAGAGGCGCTCGACAAGTACCGCATCAACCCCGGCAACGTCGGCCGAGGCAGCAAGCGCGACCCGCAGTTCGCCGCCATGATCGAGACGGCCTGCCGCTACGCCAAGCCGGTCCGCATCGGCGTCAACTGGGGCAGCCTCGACCAGGACCTGCTGACCCGCATGATGGACGAGAACTCGAAGCGGCCCGAGCCGCAGGGTGCGCTCGAAGTGCTGCGCGAGGCGACGGTCGTCTCCGCGCTCGCCTCCGCCGCCCGCGCCGAGGAGCTGGGCCTGCCGCACGACGCGATCGTGATCAGCAGCAAGGTCAGCGGCGTGCAGGACCTGATCGCGATCTATCGCGCGCTCGCCGCGCGTTGCGACTACCCGCTGCACCTCGGACTCACCGAGGCGGGCATGGGCGCCAAGGGCATCGTCTCCTCGACGGCGGCGATCGCCGTCCTCCTGCAGGAAGGCATCGGCGACACCATCCGCGTCTCGCTGACGCCGGAGCCGGGCGGCGACCGCCGCCAGGAAGTCCGCGTCGCGCAGGAGATCCTGCAGAGCCTCGGCCTTCGCGCCTTCCTCCCGCGCGTCGTCGCCTGCCCCGGCTGCGGGCGCACGACCAGCAGCTATTTCCAGGAGCTTGCACAGAGCATCCAGGAACACGTGCGCGCCCGCATGCCGGCCTGGCGCCAGGATTACGTGGGCGCCGAGAACATGACCGTGGCCGTCATGGGCTGCGTCGTCAACGGCCCCGGCGAGAGCAAGCACGCGAACATCGGCATCAGCCTGCCGGGCACGGGCGAGCGCCCGGTTGCGCCAGTGTACGAAGATGGCGAGAAGACCGTGACGCTGAAGGGCGA
>DATBSX010000067.1:0-15136 GCA_036559565.1 Steroidobacteraceae bacterium
CTTGAAGTGCAGCGGCACCTGCATCTTGATCTTCTCGTCCTCCAGCACGCGCTGGAAGTCGATGTGCATGATCTGGTTCTTGTACGGGTGGCGCTGCACGTCCTTCAGCACCGCAGCCTGCTGCTGGCTGCCCACCTTGAGAGCGAGGATGGTCGAGTAAAACCGCTCGTTGTCCATCAGCTGCGCGAGCTTGGTGTGATCGACAAGCAACGCGCGCGCATCGCGCTTGCCCCCGTAGAGGATCGCCGGGACCTTGCCGAGATGACGCAGGCGGCGGCTCGCACCCTTGCCCTGGTCTTCCCGGAACTCGGCGACGAGTTCAAAGGAAATTTTCATGTCATTACTCCATCTATGAGCCGCCGGCCCGCGACCAGGCACCGGCAACCCGTTTTTCGGCGCCGCCGGACCCTCCGGCGGCTGCCGTTCGGAAGGGCGGACCCTTCCTAATCCACGTAGAGCGAGCTGACGGACTCCTCGTCCCGGATCCGCCGCATCGTTTCCGCCAGCAGCTCCGCCACCGAGAGGACGCGGATGCGCTTGCAGTTCCGCGCCGCATCGCCGAGCGGAATCGTGTCCGTCACGACGAGCTCATCGAGCGCCGACGTGGAGACCCGCTCCACCGCCTTGCCCGACAGCACGGGGTGCGTGATGTAGGCGATCACGCGCTCCGCGCCTTCGTCCTTCAGCGCCTGCGCCGCCTGGCAGAGCGTCCCCGCGGTGTCCACGAGGTCGTCCACCAGGATGCAGGACCGCCCGCGCACGTCGCCGATGATGTTCATCACCTGCGACTCGTTCGCGCGCTGGCGCCGCTTGTCGATGATCGCGAGGTCCGCGTTGTCGAGGCGGCGCGCGAGCGCCCTCGCCCGCACCACGCCGCCGACGTCCGGCGACACCACGATCATGTTGTCGTACTTCTGCTTCCACACTTCGCCGAGCAGCACCGGCGACGCATACACGTTGTCCACCGGCACGTTGAAGAAGCCCTGGATCTGGTCCGCATGCAGATCCACCGTCAACACGCGGTTCACGCCAGCGCAGCTGATCATGTCCGCGACCAGCTTCGCCGTGATCGGCACGCGCATCGCGCGCTGCCGCCGGTCCTGCCGCGCGTAGCCGAGATACGGGATCACCGCGGTGATCCTGCCCGCCGAGGCGCGCCTGCAGGCGTCCGCCATGACGAGCAGCTCCATCAGGTGCTCGTTCGCCGGCGGACAGGTCGACTGCACCAGGTAGACGTCCTTGCCGCGGACGTTCTCCATGATCTCGACCTGGATCTCGCCGTCACTGAAGCGCCCGACCATTGCGCGGCCGAGCGGCTGCATCAGGTGCCGCGCGATGTCCTGTGCCAGGGCCGGATTCGCGTTGCCCGTGAATACCGACATCGTGGACTGGTCCACGCGATCCTCCCTACCGTGGCGCGCCCTGCGCGCCCCGCTTCATCTGGCTGGGGTGGAAGGATTCGAACCTTCGTATGACGGGATCAAAACCCGTTGCCTTACCACTTGGCGACACCCCAATCCTAAATCCTCCCGCTTCCGCGGGACCGCTCCGCCGCCAGGCGTTCCTGCAAGGGCGAGCGGTCGAGCCCTCGGGCCACGAATCCGCGCCACCCCGATGGCAGACCTTCGAGCGCCGCGTGCGCTGCCTCGCGATCTGCGAACGATGCGAACACGCAGCTGCCGGTGCCCGTCATCTGCGCGCTGCCCCGTTCGGCGAGCCAGGCCAGCGCCCGGCGCACTTCGGGACTGCGCCCGGTCACCACCGGTTCGCAATCGTTGTGTCCACCTGCCTTCAGGAAGCCGCGAATTGTCGTCTCGGGGGTTTTCCTTGTCAATTCAGGAGCCTGAAACACGTCGGCGGTGCGGATCCCGACCCCCGGAAAGACGACCGCAAAGTGCTTTTCGGGCAGTTCCAGGGGCGTCAGGCGCTCCCCGACTCCCTCGCCCCAGGCGGTCTGGCCCAGGATGAAAAAAGGAATGTCGGCCCCGAGTTCGAGGCCCAGTTCCGCGAGCAGCGACGGGGCCAGACGCAAGCCCCAGATTTCATTGAGGGCGACCAGGGTCGTCGCCGCATCCGAGCTCCCGCCGCCGAGGCCTCCCTGCACCGGGATGCGCTTGGTGAGCCGGATGTCGACACCCCGGTCGACGTTGCTCGCCTCCTGCAGGCGACGCGCGGCTCGAAGGCACAGGTCCTGCGCGGCCTGCACCTCGGCCGGCCCTTCCGTGCGCCGGATTTCGCGGTCCGCGCGCAAAGTGAAATGCAGGCTGTCGGAAAGGTCGATGAGCTGGAATACGGTCTGGATCTCGTGATACCCGTCCGGCCGGCGGCCGGTCACGTGCAGGAAGAGATTCAGCTTGGCCGGCGCGGGCCAGGCCTCGTCGTTCATGGCGGCAGTTGCCAGGCCGTCACGGCGATGCGCAGCCGAAGTCCCTGTGTCGTCATCTCGAGGCGTTGTGGCAGCGCGTGAGCGCCCACCGTTTCAAAACTGCCATAGCGAATCAGCCAGCCCGACTGCGTAAGGCTCGAGAGCCGCTGGTCTGCGCCGAGCGTTTCCTCGTGCGGCGTGCCGGGCGCCGGAACGCCGATGAGCCAGTAGCGCATGTCCTGCACGGGCAGCGGCCGGCCCGCGCCGATGCGCTCGGCCAGCAGGCGCTCTGCGCTCGCGCCGTCGTAGCTCGCGCCGTCCGGCGTTTCCACGACGAAGCTGGCTCCATCCACCTTGATGCGCAGCGCCTCGCCGCCGAGCGGACCGTGCAGCGACAACTCCGAGTTCGGTCCAGTCTGCTGCCATTGCAGGCCGCCGGAGAACCCGTCGTCGCCTGCCGCGACCGCGACGCGGCCGCGGAGTGTCCACGACGCGAGGGCCTGCAAGGCCTCGCGCCGCGCGGATTCGCTTTCGATCGGCTGTGGCCGGGGCCCCGTCGCGCATCCGCCGGCGAGCAGCAGGATCGCGACGGCCGCGACACGGCCTCTCACTGGGAGCGACGCTCGATCGCGCGCTTGAGCGGCGGGCTGTCAGGATTCGCGGCGAGCGCCTCGTCCCAGAGTTTCTTCGCGTCGTCCGCACGGCCCATGCGCCAGAGCGTTTCGCCGAGGTGCGCAGCGACCTCCGGGTCTTCGGAGCGGTCCCAGGCGTGCTGCAGCCAGCCCTTGCCGTCCTCGAGCTGTCCCGACTGCACCAGGGCCCAGCCCATCGAGTCCTGGATCGCGTAGCTGTCCGGCTTCTCGGCGATCGCGCGCTCGATCAGTTGCCGTCCTTCCTGCACGGACTTCGTGCGGTCCACGAGCGTGTAGCCGAGTGCGTTGAGCGCCATCGGGTCGTTCGGCCGCCGCTCGACGACCTTGCGCATGTCCGTGACGGCTTCCGGCACGCGGTCCAGCCGCTCGAGCAGGAATCCGCGCGCAAGCCGGAGGCCGTCGTCCGGCATGACCTTGAGCGCACGGTCGATCAGGGCAATCGCGTCGTTTCCCTTGCCTTCCTCCACGAGGATGGCTGCGACGCCAGAGGCCGCGTCCACCGTGTCCGCGGGCACGGCGGCGAGGTAGTCATCCATCAGCATCTCTGCCAGTTCGGGCGCGCCCTGGCCGCGGAGCAACCGGTGCGCACGCAACTGCCCCGCGAGGGCGCGCGGGCCGGACTGGATGCCCTGGTAGAGGCGTGCGGCCCCGATCTTGTTGCCGCGCGCCTCGGCGATGCGGCCCTGCTGCCAGCGCAGGCCATCGGCCTGCTGCGGATCGCGCGCCGCATCCTCGAGCAGGCGCGACGCGTCGTCATAGCGCTTCTCGTCCACCGCGATCGAGGCGAGAGCGGATGCCGCATCCGCGGCCGCCGGCCCGCCGCCGCGGCGCAGTTCTTCGAACAGCGCCACCGCTTCATCCTGGCGGTCGTCGCCGAGCAGCTGCCAGGCGTGGGAGAGCTGCATGTACGGATCGCCGGACGCCGCGAGCATCGCCGAGTGCTCGAGCGCCTCGTCGTTCCGGCCCATGGCGGTCAGTGCGTGGACGCGTGCGAACTCGGCCTGCGGGTAACCGGGCCGCAAGGCGAGAGCGCGCTCGGCCGCGGCGAGCGCCTTGGCGCCGTTCTCGGCGCGGTTCCACAGCATGCTCGCGGCGTACTGCGCCTCGGGCAGCGTCGCGTCGCCGGCCGCCAGCTTGTCCATCACGCGCGCGGCGCCGGTTTCGTTGTCTTCCGCGGAGAGGATGCCAAGCAGCACGAGAAAGCCGCGCGCTCGGTCGGCATAGGAGGTCTTGAGCAGCTCCGCGAACTGGACTGCCGCCTCGTCCTCGTCGTAAAGGCGCAGCAGTGAAGTCGCGAGATACCGCCGCGCGACCTCGCTCGTGGGCGCAAGCTCGAGCCAGCGCTTCGCCGACTCGACGGCGCGCTCGAGCTGCAGGTTGTCATAGGCCTCGCGCGTCGCGCGCTCGGCGACCGCCGGATCGTCGCTGGCGCGCGCGGCGCAGGCGTACTGGCGGGCGGCTTCGGGCCACGCGCCGCGCTCGAGCGCACGCTCGGCGTCCATCGAAAGCGACCAGGCATCGCCGCGCGCGCAACTGTCGGCGGATGCCGACGCCTGGGCCGCGGATGCGGCGAACACTGCCAGCAGGAGGGCCACAGCGTGACGTGATGCAACGTGCATCACGTCACTATAGCCCAGCGCTTGTGCTGCCGGGATCGTTACCGGACAATCCGGCGGATTTCCGCAGCCGGTTACTCATGTCCCTCGTCGTCATCGGCTTGAATCACCGCACAGCGCCGATCGAGGTGCGCGAGCGCATCGTGTTCGATGCCGAGCGCATGCCGCGCGCGCTGGCATCGCTGCGCGCGCTGCCCGGTATCGCCGAGGCCCTGATCGTCTCGACCTGCAACCGGACCGAGCTCTATTGCGTGGGCGACGCCGCCCCGCCGCTCGCCGACTGGCTCGTCGCCGAGTCGGGCGGCGACCGGGCGCTTGTGGACTGCCTGTACCGCATCGAGGGCGCGGAGGCCGTGCGACATGCCTACTCCGTCGCCGCGGGGCTCGACTCGATGATCCTCGGCGAGCCGCAGATCCTCGGCCAGCTCAAGGATTCCTATCGCGCGGCGCAACAGGCGGGGACTTCGGGCGCCCTGCTCAACCGCCTGTTCCAGTCGACCTTCGCGGTCGCCAAGCGCGTGCGAACGGAAACGGCGATCGGCGCGAGCGCCGTCTCGGTCGCGTCGGCCGGCATCCAGCTCGCGCGGCGCGTGTTCTCCGGCTTCGAACGGCACACGGCGCTGCTGGTCGGCGCCGGCGAGATGATCGAACTCACGGCGCGCCACCTGCACGCGCAGAAGATCGGCCGCCTGATCATCGCGAACCGCAGCACGAACCGCGCGGAGCGCATTGCCGAAGGATTGCCGGCCTCGGTGATCCGGCTCGAGGCACTGGCGGCGCACTTGCCGCAGGCCGACGTCGTCATCGCCTCGACTGCGCGGCCGGGTCACGTGATCTCGCTTGCGAACGTGCGGCGCGCATTGAAAGAACGGCGGCATCGACCGATGTTCATGCTCGACCTCGCCGTGCCGCGCGACATCGACCCCGCCGTCGGCAAGCTCGAGGACGTCTACCTCTACACGATCGACGACCTGCGGCAGGTCGTGGACGAGAACGTGAAGGCGCGCGAAGCCGAGGCCGTCGTCGCGCGCCGGCTGATCGACGAGGACGTCGCCGAGTTCATGGCGGGCCTCAAGGTGCGGGATGCCGTGCCGATGATCCGCGAGTTGCGCGGCCAGGGCGAGGCCGCGCGCGATGCGACGCTCGCGGAGGCGCGGCGGATGCTCGCTGCCGGCCATCCGCCGGAGCAGGTGCTCGAGCAACTTGCGGCGACGCTGACGAACCGCCTGCTGCACGCGCCGTCTGCGGCCTTGCGCGAGGCGGCCGAGAGCGGCGATGCCTCGCTCGCCGACGCGGCAGCACGCCTGTTCCGCCGCGACCCGCCATGAAGGAAGCGATCCGCCGCCGGCTCGAGCGCGTCGCCGACCGACATGCCGAGATCGAGCGCATGCTCGCCGATCCCGCGGTGCTCGGCCGTTCGGACAGGTTCCGCGAGCTGTCCATGGAGTTCGCGCGCATCGACCCGGTCGCCCGCGGCCTTGCGCGCCTGTCCGCGCGCGAACGCGAACTGGCGGCGGCGCGCGCGATGGCGGCCGACCCTGACGCGGGCGTGAGAACGCTCGCCGAGCAGGAAATCGCCGCGCTCGAGAGCGCGACGGCCGAGGACGAGGCGACGCTGCAGCGCCTGCTCGTGCCGCCGGACCCGCTCGATGACCACAACGTATTCCTCGAGATCCGCGCGGCAGCAGGCGGCGACGAAGCGGCGATCTTCGCCGGAAACCTCCACCGCATGTACACGCGCTATGCCGAGCGCCTCGGCTGGAGCGTCGAGATCCTGTCGGAGAGCCGCGGGGAGCATGGCGGCTACCGCGAAGTCATCAGCCGCATCGCCGGCCGCGGCGTCTACGCCAGGCTCAAGTTCGAGTCCGGCACGCACCGCGTGCAGCGCGTGCCCGCGACCGAGTCGCAGGGCCGCATTCACACCTCCACCTGCACGGTCGCAGTGCTGCCGGAGATCGCGGAAGTCGAGAGCATCGAGATCAACCCGGCCGAGCTTCGCGTCGACACGTATCGCTCCTCCGGCGCCGGCGGCCAGCACGTCAACAAGACGGACTCGGCCGTGCGCATCACGCACCTGCCGACGGGCATCGTCGTCGAGTGCCAGGACGAACGCTCCCAGCACAAGAATCGCTCGCGCGCGATGTCCCTGCTGCGCGCGCGGCTGCTCGCCGCCGAGCAGGAGCGCCTCGCCGCGCAGAAAGCCGAGAAGCGCCGGCTGCAGGTCGGCACCGGCGACCGCTCCGAGCGCATCCGCACGTACAACGTCCCCCAGGGGCGACTGACGGACCATCGCATCGAGCTGACGCTCTACCGTCTCGACAGCATCCTCGACGGCAGCCTCGACGAAGTGATCGAGACGCTTGCGCGCGAGCACCAGGCCGAAGAGCTGGCCTCGCTCGAATGATCCGCGTCGCCGGTGCGCTCGCGGCGCTGCAAAAGCGGCTTGCCGCCGCCTCCCCGAGCGCCGGTCTCGACTCCGAGTTGCTGGTCGCGCATGTCCTGGGGACGGGCCGCGCCTCGCTCGCCGCCGACCCGGACCGCGGCCTGGCGCCCGAGGAACTGCTTGCGCTCGAGTCGTTCGTGCGCCGGCGACTCGCAGGTGAGCCGGTTGCCTACCTGACAGGCCGGCGCGAGTTCTGGTCCATCGAAATTGAAGTGTCGCCGGACGTCCTCGTGCCGCGGCCGGAGACCGAGCTGCTGGTCGAGCGCGCGCTCATTGCGATCGAAGGGCTCAAGAGCCCCGCCGTGCTCGACCTCGGCACCGGCAGCGGCGCCATTGCGATCGCAATCGCCGCCGAGCGGCCCGATGCTGCGGTCACCGCGACCGACGTCAGCGCCGCGGCGCTTGGCGTCGCAAGGCGCAATGCCGCCGGCCTTGGCCTGCGCAACCTCCGATTTTTCGAAGGCGCCTGGTACGCGCCGCTCGCGGGCGCGCGCTTCGATGTCATCGTCTCCAATCCGCCGTACGTCGCGGCCGGCGATCCGGCGCTCGAGGCGCTGGCGCATGAGCCGCGGCTCGCGCTCGTCAGCGGCAACGACGGCCTCGAGGCACTCACGGCCGTCGTCTCCGCGGCGCCGCGCCATCTGTCGCCGGGCGGCTGGCTCCTGGTCGAACACGGCGCGAGCCAGGGCGATGCGGTCCGCGGCCTGCTGCGGTCCGCGGGCCTTGAGAAGATTTCGACCCGGGCCGACCTCGCCGGCCTTGATCGCGTGACTGAAGGCGCAATGCCCCGATAGCCGGTAGAATCCGCCCATGGCAGACGAAAACCCGATCGTTCGATTCGAGACTTCCCACGGCGACTTCACCGTCGAGGTGGACGAGGAGTCCGCCCCGATTTCGTCGAAGAATTTCCTGCGCTACGTGGATGAAGGCTTTTTCAATGGCACGATCTTTCATCGCGTGATACCGGGATTCATGGTCCAGTGCGGCGGATTCACGGCCGATATGGCTCACAAGGACGGCCACGAACCAATCAAGAACGAGGCGGCCAACGGGCTCAAGAACCTGCGCGGTTCGCTCGCCATGGCGCGCACGAACGACCTGCACAGCGCGACCTCGCAGTTCTTCATCAACCTCGTGGACAACGCCTTCCTCGACCACCGCACCGGCAGTTTCGGCTACGCGGTCTTCGGTCGAGTCATCGGCGGCATCGATGTCATCGACAAGATCGCCAAGGTGAAGACGGGACGCCGCCACGGCCACGACGACGTGCCCGCCGAGACCGTGCTCATCAACGTGGCCCGGCGCGCGAGCGCCGCCTGAGGTCCCGCCGCCGATGAAGCGCTCCCTGCCGGCGCGGCTCGCCCGGTGGGTGGCGATCGCAATCTTCGCCGCCGCCGTCGGCAGCGTCGTGGTCGTCGCCGCGTTCCGCTGGCTGCCCGTGCCGGTGACGGCATTCATGGTCGAGGAGAAGTTCGCGTCCTTGGGCGCGGAACCCCCGCTCGATCAAGAGCATGCCTGGGTCCCGTGGCCGCAGATCTCGCGCCAGGCCGCGGTCGCCGTGATCGCCGCCGAGGACCAGAAATTCCTCCTTCACGATGGCTTCGACTTCGAGCAGATCGGGAAAGCCGTGAACGACGCGCAGCGCGGACGGCGGCTGCGCGGCGCGAGCACGATCAGCCAGCAGGTCGCGAAGAATCTTTTCCTGTGGTCCGGCCAGAGCTGGGTTCGCAAGGGGCTCGAGGTCTGGTTCACCCTGTGGATCGAGTGCCTCTGGACCAAGGAGCGGATCCTCGAGGTCTACCTCAACAGCGCGCAGTTCGGCCGCGGCGTCTGGGGCGTGCAGGCGGCGAGCCGGCACTACTTCGGCAAGGATGCGGCGCGGCTCTCACGCCCGGAGGCGGCGCTCCTCGCCGCCGTACTGCCGAGCCCGACGCGATATCGCGTGACCAACCCGTCCGCCTACGTGCGCAATCGCCAGGCCTGGATCGTCGGCCAGATGAACCGCCTCTCGACGGCCGGCCTGCTGCAAGACTTGAAATGAAGGGGACTGTCCCCTTCAGCATCCGCCTTCAGTGATGCCGGGAAATCCTTTCGCTGAAGGGGACTGTCCCCTCCGGATGCTTTTCTACTTCGCAGCCTCGTCCGGCAACTTCAATGAAGCCTGGCCGAAAAAGTATTTCCAGCCGTCCGGCGTCCGCACGTAGGTGTCGCTGAACCAGAGGCGCCGGTCAAAAGCCGCGCCTTCACTCGTTCCCTTGAGCCAGAGCCGAGCCGTCACGACGGCCGTATCCCCGAGCACGCGCACGGTCTGCGTGCCCGGATCCTCGTCCTGTACCTCGTAGTGGATCTTCTTGTCGAGCGCAGCCTGCACGTGGTCGGCCTTGGTGAAGACGCGGCCGTCCCCGAGCACGAGGATCATGTCCGGATGCTGGATGCGGTCGATGGTTGCGGCGTCGTTGTGCTTGACGGCCGCCTGGAATTCCGTGTCGAGCGCCGCAACCGTGCGGCGATCCTCTTCGGTTGACGCCGTAGCGACGCGAATCATGGCGATACCCGCGGCGATGATCGCCGCGCACGCGATGACCTTGATCTGCATGAAACCGTCCTCCTGGCCTGGCTTGCAACCATGGCCATCACTTTATTCCGCGGTGCGCCGCCTCGCCAGCCCGCGATCGTCGCAATTGGCGAGCGTGAGAGATCCTGGTCAGTGCAGGCCCTTCGGCGCCTGCTGCGGCGCCCCGGTCGAGAAGATTCCGGCCACGTCCACGGCGTCGAAGCGCCAGGCGCGGTTGCAGAACTCGCAGCGAACTTCGACGTCGCCGCGCTCGCGCAGCAAGGCATCGACTTCCTCGCCGCCGAGTGCCTGCAGGATCCCCGCGACGCGTTCGCGCGAGCAGCTGCACTGGAAGAAGACGGGCGTCCCCTCGAACAGGCGGATGTCGTCCTCGCGGAAGAGCCGGCGCAGGAGCTCGCGGCAGGGCATGTCGAGGAGCTCGCGCGCGGTCACAGTCGCCGCGAGCAGCCCGATCCGCCGCCAGGCGTCGTCGGCCTCGGCGATCCCGGCCGCCGTGCCGGCATCGCCGAGCGCGACGCGCTGCAGCAGCAGGCCCGCCGCGCGATCGGGCGTCGCCGCGAGCATGAGCCGCGAGGGCAGCTGTTCCGATCGAGCAAAGTATTGTTCGAGATTGTCCGAAAGGCGCGGCGACTCGAGCGGCACCACGCCCTGGTAGCGATCGGTTCCTTCACTCTGCTCGATCGTGACGGCGAGCTGGCCGGCGCCGAAGAGGCCGCCATCAAGCGGCGCCTCCGCCAGCGATTCGTCATGGCGCGCGACGCCGCGGATCGCGTGGCGATGCGTGCACTGCGCGAGCATGAGCCGCACCGGGCCCGGGCCCTCGAACTGAAGCGAGAGGCGCCCCTCGAACTTCAATGCACCCGCCATCAGCGTCGAGGCGGCCATCGCCTCGCCGAGCGCGGTGCTGACGGCTTCCGGGTATTCGTGGTGCTCGATGGCCGCGCGCCAGCTGGCGTCGAGCCGCACCAGGTGCCCGCGGACCGGGAGATTCTCGAACAGGAAGCGGTGCAGCAGGTCGCCCGTGGCCGTCATGAGCCTGAGAGCATGCGCTTGAGCAGATCGTTCACCTGCGCCGGGTTCGCCTTCCCGCCGCTCGTCTTCATCACCTGGCCGACGAAGAACCCGAACAGCTTGTCCTTTCCCGCGCGGTAATCCGCGAGCTGGCCCGGGTTTGCGGCCATGACCTCGGCGATGACTTTCTCGATCGCGCCGCTGTCGGTGATCTGGCGCAGGCCCTTCGCATCGATGATCGCGTCTGCGGACTTCTTTTCAGTCCACATCGCCTCGAACACGTCCTTGGCGAGCTTGCCCGAGATCGTCCCGTCCACGATGCGCTTCAGGAGCCCGGCGAGCGCGGGCGCCGATACCGGCGATGCGCCGATCTCGAGGCCGTCGCGGTTCAGGAATCCCAAGAGCTCGCCCATTACCCAGTTCGCCGCGAGCTTGGGCTCGCCGCCGAGGTCCGCGACGACGCGTTCGTAGAACGCCGCGATTTCGCGGCCCGCGGTCAGGACGCCCGCGTCGTAGTCCGAAAGGCCGTGCTCGCGCGCGAAGCGCGCGGCCTTGGCGTCCGGCAGTTCCGGCAGGCCCTCGCGCACGCGGTCGATGAAGGCGTCGTCGAGCGCCAGCGGCAGGAGGTCCGGGTCCGGGAAGTAACGATAGTCGTTGGCTTCCTCCTTGCTCCGCATCGGGCGCGTCTCGTCGCGGTCGGCATCGTACAGGCGTGTCTCCTGCACCACGCTGCCGCCGCCCTCGATCAGTTCGACCTGGCGCTCGACCTCGTGGTTGATCGCCCGCTCGACGAAGCGGAACGAGTTCAGGTTCTTGATCTCGCAACGCGTGCCGAGTTCGGACTTGCCCTTCGGCCGCACGGAGACGTTCGCGTCGCAGCGGAACGATCCCTCCTGCATGTTGCCGTCGCAGATCTCGAGGTAGCGCACGAGCGTGTGGATTTTCTTCATGTACGCAATCGCCTCGCGGGCCGAGCGCATGTCGGGCTCCGAGACGATCTCGAGCAGCGGCGTGCCGGCGCGGTTGAGGTCGATGCCGCTCATGCGGCCGAGCCCCTCGTGCAGCGACTTGCCCGCGTCCTCCTCGAGATGGGCGCGCGTGACGCCGACCACCTTGCGGAGTCCGTCCTCGAGCAGGATCTCGACCGTGCCGTCCTCGACGATCGGCTGCTCGAACTGGCTGATCTGGTAGCCCTTCGGCAGGTCGGGATAGAAGTAGTTCTTGCGCGCAAAGATCGAGCGCCGGGCGACGGTCGCGCCGATCGCCAGCCCGAACTTCACGGCCATCCGCACCGCCTCGCCATTCAGGACCGGCAGCACGCCGGGGTAGCCGAGATCCACGAGGTTCGCCTGCACGTTCGGCGCCGCGCCATACGCGGTCGACGAGCCGGAGAAGATCTTCGAGCGCGTCGAGAGCTGCGCATGGATCTCGAGGCCGATGACGGTTTCCCATTCCATGGCGGCGTTCACGCGTAGGCCGGCGGCAGCCGGCGATGCCAGTCGGTCGCCCGCTGCCAGGCGTGCGCGGCCGCGAGCAGCCGCTCTTCCGCGAAATGCGGGCCGATGATCTGCAGGCCGACCGGCAGGCCGCCGACTAGACCGCAGGGCACAGACACCGCGGGCAAGCCGGCGAGGTTGGCGCCGATCGTGTAGATGTCGTTCAGGTACATGAGGATCGGGTCGTCCGACTTCGCGCCGATCTCGAAGGCGGGCGTCGGCGCCGTCGGACCCATCAGGACGTCGACCTCGCCGAAGGCGCGGCGGAAGTCCGCGTTGATGAGGCTGCGCACTTTCTGCGCCTTCAGGTAATACGCATCGTAGTAGCCGGCGGACAGCACGTACGTGCCGGTCATGATGCGGCGCTTGACCTCGTCGCCGAACCCCTCGCCGCGCGAGCGCTTGTAGAGATCGGTCAAATCGCGCGGGTCATTGCAGCGATGGCCGAAGCGCACGCCGTCGAATCGCGAGAGGTTCGAGGAGCATTCGGCCGGCGCGACGACGTAGTAAGTCGGCACCGAGAGCGGCAAGTTCGGCAGCGACAGCTCGACGACCTTCGCGCCCTCGGCGCGGAAATTATCGATCGCGGCGCGCACGGCGGCCCCCGTGCCCGCCTCCAGTCCCTCGCCAAAAAACTCGCGAATGATGCCGATTTTCAGGCCTTTGACCGGCTTGTCGAGACCCGCTGCGTAATCAGGCACGGGTGTATTTACGCTCGTCGAATCCCGCGGATCGTGGCCCGCCATCGCCGCGAGCACATGCGCCGCGTCCTCCGCGGACTGCGAGAGCACGCCCGCCTGGTCGAGGCTGGACGCGAACGCGACCATGCCGTAGCGCGACACGCGTCCGTAGGTCGGCTTGAATCCCGTCAGTCCCGTGAGCGCGCCGGGCTGGCGGATGGATCCGCCCGTGTCCGTGCCGGTCGCAACCGGCGCAATGCGCGCCGCGACCGCGGCCGCGGAGCCGCCTGAGGACCCGCCCGGCACGCGCGTTGCGTCCCAGGGATTCTTCACCGGCCCGTAGAAGCTCGTCTCGTTCGACGATCCCATCGCGAACTCGTCCATGTTCGTCTTGCCGAGCAGCACCATGCCGGCGGCATCGAGCCGCTCGACGACGGTCGCGTCGTAGGGCGACACGAAGTTCGAGAGCATGCGCGAGCCGCAGCTCGTCAGGATCCCGTTCGTGCAGAAGATGTCCTTGTGCGCGAGCGGCACGCCGGTGAGCGGGCCGCCCTCGCCGCGCGCAATGCGCGCGTCCGCCCGCCGGGCGTCGGCTAGCGCGCGCTCGCCCGTGACCGTCACGAACGCGTTCAGCGCGGGGTTCGCACGCCCGATCCGGTCGAGGAAGTGGCGCGTGACCTCGACGCTCGAATACTCGCGCGCCCTGAGCCCCCGGCCGATCTCGCTGGCCGTCGAGTGATGCAGGCTCACTCGATCACCTTGGGCACGAGGTAGAGGCCCGCCTCCACGGAGGCCGCATTGGCCTGGTAGGCCTCGCGCCGGTCCGTTTCCGTGACGGAGTCCTCACGCAGCACCTGCACCTGGCCCTCCAGCGGGTGCGCCATCGGCACGACGTCCTCGGTCGGCGCGCCTGCAAGCTGCTCCACGAACGCGAGGATCGCGGAGAGGCTGCCGACGTAGACCGGCATCTGCGCCTCGGTGATCTCGAGGCGGGCGAGATGCGCGATCTTTTCGACGTCGCGACGGGTCAGCGTCATGTGCGCTCCACAGCGGAAAAATAGGGAAAAACTTGACGGAAATCATACATGTCGGCTTGTGGAAAGTCGCGCCCGCGGATAGACTCGCGGCGCTCCATTCACGGAGCGTCGCGGCCAATTCCTGCCATGTTCAAGAGCCTCCGGGGTTACTTCTCCAGCGACATCTCGATCGACCTCGGCACGGCGAACACGCTCATCTACGTCCGTGGCCAGGGCATCGTGCTGAACGAACCCTCGGTGGTCGCGGTGCAGGACGAGCCGGGACGCGGCGGCAAGGTCATCGTGGCCGTGGGCGCCGAGGCGAAGGGCATGCTCGGGCGCACGCCAGGACACATCACCGCGGTCCGGCCGATGAAGGACGGTGTCATCGCCGACTTCACCTACACGGAGCGGATGCTCCAGTACTTCATCAGCAAGGTCCACGGCAACCGGTGGCTGCGTCCCTCGCCGCGCGTCCTGATCTGCGTGCCGTTCGGTTCGACCCAGGTCGAGCGCCGCGCCATCCAGGAGTCCGCCGAAGGCGCGGGCGCCCGTCGCGTGGACGTGATCCCGGAACCGATGGCGGCTGCGGTGGGCGCCGGCCTGCCGGTCAACGAGGCGCGCGGCTCGATGGTGCTCGACATCGGCGGCGGCACCTCCGAGGTCGCGGTCATCTCCCTGAACGGCATCGTCTACGCGGAGTCGGTCCGCGTCGGCGGCGATCGCTTCGACGAGGCGATCACGAACTACGTGCGCCGCAACTACGGCATCCTGATCGGCGAGGCGACCGCCGAGCGAATCAAGATCGAGATCGGCTCCGCCTATCCCGGCCAGCAGGTGCGCGAGATGTCGGTCAAGGGCCGCAATCTCTCCGAGGGCGTTCCGCGCAGCTTCACGCTGAACTCGAACGAAATCCTCGAGGCCATGCAGGAGCCGCTCCAGGGCATCGTGCAGGCGGTCAAGAAGGCGCTCGAGCAGACGCCGCCGGAGCTCGGCTCCGACGTCGCCGAGCGCGGCATCGTGCTGACCGGCGGCGGCGCGCTCCTCAAGGACATCGACAAGCTCCTGATGGAAGAAACCGGGTTGCCGGTGGTCATCGCCGAGGATCCGCTCACCTGCGTCGCCCGCGGTGGCGGCCGCATCCTCGAGTTGAACGAAGAGCATCCGGGGCTGTTCGGCCTCCGCTAGAGGCCGCATTGAGCTCGCACGACTCGGATCCCAGGCCCCTCCTTCTCGGCGGCCCCGCGCTGGGGCTGCGCCTCATCGTGCTCGCCGCGATGG
>DATBSX010000068.1:0-1715 GCA_036559565.1 Steroidobacteraceae bacterium
GGCCGCAAGTACGAGGACGTCATGCGCCGCGTGCCGGACGTCGCGCTCTGCGAGCGCCTGCTCGGCGTGCGGGCGAAGGTCGACATCGACGACGGCCTCGCGCGCACGATCGAGTGGCAGCGCGCCGCCGTCGCGAGGCGCGCCGCGGGCTGAGGCCCGCGTCGCGGGCGGAAAAACGGGATGCGCATCGGGATCATCGGCGGAGGGCTCATGGGGCTCGCGCTCGCGGAACGCCTCGGGTCCGCGGGACATCGCGTCACGGTCTACGAGCGCGCGGAGCAGCCGGGCGGCCTCGCGACCTGGCACGATTTCGGCGCCTTCACCTGGGACCGCTTCTACCACGTGATCCTGCCCTCCGACACCGCGCTCGTGGAATTCGTGCGCCGCATCGGGCTCGGCGATCGCCTGCGCTGGCGGCCGACGCAGACCGGCTTCTACGTGGACCGCGCGTTCCACCCGCTCTCGAGCGGCCTCGACTTCCTGCGCTTTCCGCTGCTCGGCCTCTGGAGCAAGTTCCGCCTCGCCGCGACGATCCTCTATTGCTCGCGCATCGGCGACTGGAAGCGGCTCGAGGGCATGACCGTCGAGGAATTCCTGGTCCGGTATTCCGGGCGCGCGACCTTCGAAAAGATGTGGAAACCGCTGCTGCTCGCCAAGCTCGGCGAGAACTACCGGCGCGTCTCCGCCGTGTTCATCTGGACCTACGTCAAGCGGCTCTTCTCCGCGCGCGACGCCGCGGCGCAGAAGGAGTCGCTCGGCTACGTGTCCGGCGGCTATCGCACGGTGTTCACGCGGCTGCTCGAGCGAATCGCAGCCGTCGGCGGCGACGTGCGCCTCCGGGTCGAGGTCGAGTCCGTGCGCCCGCGCGCGGGCGGCGGCATCGACGTCGCCTCCGGCGGCGCGGCGGAGGCCTATGACAAGGTGATCTTCACCGGCCCGGTCAACGTGCTGCGGGCCGTCGCGGATCCCGCGCTGGTCCAGGTGGCGCCACAGGGCGATGTCGAGTACCTCGGGGTCGTCTGCCTCGAGCTCGTGACGCGCAAGCCCTTCTGCCCCTACTACATCCTCAATATCGCGGACGAGCGGATCCCGTTCACCGGCGTCATCGGCATGAGCTCGCTCGTCGACACCGCCGAGACCGCGGGCCTCTACCTCACCTACCTGCCAAAATACGTGCTCTCGGACGATGCGACCCTCAGGCGGCCTGACGAATCGCTGAAAGCCGAGTTCATGGAAGGATTCCGCCGCATGTTCCCCGACTTCCCGGAATCGGACATCGCGGGCATCTTCATCAACCGGGCGATCAAGGTGCAGCCGCTGCAGGTCATCGGCTATTCGGGCCTGGTGCAGGCGCCGCGCACGAAGAACCCTGATTTCTACGTCGTCAACACGGCGCAGTTCGCCAGCAACACCCTCAACAACAACGAGGTCATCCGCAGCGTGAACGCCTTCCTCGAGCAGTTCGAACCCGAGTTCCGGAGCGCCGCATGACCCAACCCCAGGATACGAAAGGCTATTTCGCGCACGAGACCGCGGTCGTGGACGCGCCGTCCGAGATCGGCGCGGGCACGAAGATCTGGCACTTCAGCCACGTGATGCGCGACTCGAAGATCGGCGCGCGCTGCAACATCGGCCAGAACGTCGTGATCTCGCCGCAGTGCGTGGTCGGCGACAACGTCAAGATCCAGAACAACGTCTCGATCTACACCGGCGTC
>DATBSX010000069.1:0-6983 GCA_036559565.1 Steroidobacteraceae bacterium
CCCGCCCCCACCCCGATGGCCAGCAGGTGCAGCCAGGCAAAGACAGCGGCAACGATCGGCTGATCGATGGGCATTTAGGGGCCGATCAGATGGCTAAAGGCATCGGCTGCGATGTTGGATCCGCAGACGATGAGGCCGACCCGGCGACCCGCGAGGCGCTCGCGCAGCGGCCCGAGGAGCGCCGCGGTCGCGGCGGCGCCCGCCGGTTCGACCGCAAGGCGCGCGTTTTCGACCAGGAATCGCATAGCCGCGACCATCTCTTCGTCCCGGATCCTGACGATCTCATCGATGCTTGCGCGGCATAACGCAAAGGAAATTGGCAAGGCATGCGGCGCGCCGAGGCTGTCGGCAATCGTGTCGATTTTCTCGATGGACTGCGGAGAGCCGGCCGCGAAGCTCCTGAACATCGTGTCCGCGCCGAATGGCTCGACGCCAAATATCAGGCAATTTGGCTTCGCGAGGCGGATCGCCGTCGAAACGCCCGCCGCCAGGCCGCCGCCGCCGACCGGGATGATGACGGCGTCGAGGTCCGGCACTTCTTCGATGAACTCGAGGCCGAGCGTGCCGGTGCCCATCGCCGTGCGCAGGCCCTCGAAGGGATGCACGAGCGTGCGCTTTTCCTGGTCGCGAATTTCATAGACGCGGCGAAATGCCGCGTGAAAATCCGGCTCGAAGACGATCTCGCCGCCGAAGCGGCGGCACTCGGCCACGCGAAACGGATTCGCGCCCTCCTTCATCACGATTTTCGCGCTCGCGCCGACGGCGCGCGCCGCGAACGCCGCGGCGATCGCGTGGTTGCCCGCGCTGATCGCGCAGATGCCGCGGGCGCGCTCGGCGTCGGTGAGCGAAAGCGTGTTCACCAGCGCGCCGCGCGCCTTGAAGCTTCCGGTGTGCTGGAAAAGCTCGAGCTTGAGCGTCACGCGCGTACCGGCGGGCAGCGCCGCCTCGACCGCAGGTCCTGCGAGCGGCTGGACCGGCGTCTTGCGGATCCGGTCGCCGAGCAGCGCGCGCGCCGCGCGAATCTCCGCGAGCGTCAGCCGGGGCGTCACCAAAGGCTCGGCAGGCACGCCGGCATGGTAGCGGATCACCTGCAATCAGCGGGTTACCGCACCGCAAAAGACCCTTCGTCGGGCTGCACTTTTCACCTCCGGCGGGCGGCTTCATACTGGCGAAAACCACCGGCTGGACCGGGATAAAGAAACGGGGATCAGGGGAATGGAACGCCGCCTGCACAGTCGGCATCGGGCCAAGGCCACGGTGTATCTCGTGGTGCCGGGGCGTCGTGGCGCGCTTTGCAGGGCGCACAACCTCTCCGCCAACGGCGTCTTCGTCGAAACCCGCAATCTTGGCCTCGCCAAGGGCTCGATCGTCGAGCTCGCCTTTGCGATCAACCTGGGCACCATCACGAAAATTCACCGCCGCAAGGCGATCGTCGCGCATGTCTCACGGGGCGGAACTGGCCTTAAAATGGAATGCTACGCGGCGCGCTGACGCGCCGACGCAGGAGCCGGTTTCCATGTCGGGGAGGGTTCTCGGTCCCAGTTGAGGAACGGGAGCCCTTCCATCTTTCAGGGGCGTGAGGCGCGGATGGCGAAGATCTTCGACAATATCCTGCAGACCATCGGCCGCACGCCGCTCGTGCGGCTGAACAAGATCGGCCGCGACCTGCCGGGCAAGATCGTGTTGAAGCTCGAGTTCTTCAATCCCTGCGCGAGCGTCAAGGATCGCATCGGCGTCAGCATGATCGAGGCGCTCGAGAAGCAGGGCCGCATCAAGCCGAACACCGTCCTCGTCGAACCGACGAGCGGCAACACCGGCATCGGCCTCGCATTCGTTGCCGCAGCAAAGGGCTATCGCCTCGTCCTCACGATGCCCGACACTATGAGCATCGAACGCCGTCGCATGCTGACGGCTTTCGGCGCCGAGCTCGTGCTGACCGAGGGCGCCAAGGGCATGAAAGGCGCGATCGCGCGCGCAAATGAAATCGTCGCGAGCGACCCGGAACGTTTCCTGCTCGTCGGCCAGTTCAGCAATCCCGCCAATCCCGAGATCCACCGCCGCACGACGGCGGAGGAGATCTGGGAGGACACCGACGGCGCGGTGGACATCCTCATCTCCGGCATCGGCACCGGCGGCACGATCACCGGTGTCAGCGAAGTCATCAAGAAGCGCAAGCCGGGTTTTCGCGCGGTCGCGGTCGAGCCGGCGGCGAGCCCGGTGCTCTCCGGCGGCCAGCCCGGCCCGCACAAGATCGCGGGTATCGGTGCCGGCTTTATCCCGGAAATCCTGAACACCAAGATCATCGACGAGATCATCCAGGTCACGAACGAGCAGGCGGGCGAATACGCGCGGATGCTCGGCCGCGAGGAAGGCATCCTCGTCGGGATCAGCTCGGGCGCTGCGCTGTACGCGGCGCTCCAGGTCGCCGCGCGGCCCGAAAACAAGGAGAAGCTGATCGTGACGATCATCCCGAGCTTCGGCGAGCGCTACCTCTCGACCTGGCTCTACGAGGAAATGCCGGCCAGTGCGCCCCGCATCGTCCCGGCCTGACGCGGCGCGCGAGGGCGCGCACGCCGATCTTGCCCAGCGGCTGATCGACTCGGGCGACGCCGACTATCGCGTGCTGCAGGAAGGCTATTGGCCGGACCGCGCGGTGGTCCTCGGCGCGATCGAGCGGCTGCACCGGCTGCTCATGGCCGAATCCCTCGCGGATACTCGGCCGGACGAGATGCCTGCCGCCCGCATTGCCCGCGAGCTTGCGGAGATCGAGGCGGCATTGACGCCGCAGCTGCGCCTCGCGTTCGAAATGCCGGCGCGGCTCGGCGAGGCTGGTGCGATGAACACCGAGGCCGCAGTGGACGCGGCCCACCACGTCCTCCGTGAGCTGTTCGAGCGCCTGCCGACGCTGCGTGAACGCGTGTTCGACGATGCACGCGCGGCCTGGCGCAGCGACCCGTCCTGTCGCCACCCGATCGAGGCGCTCTACGCCTATCCCGGCGTGTTCGCGATCACGCGCCATCGCATCGCGCACATTTTATACGAGCTCGACGTGCCGCTCCTGCCGCGCCTGCTCGCCGAGGACGCACATCGCCGGACCGGCATCGACATCAATGCGGGCGCGAAGATCGGCCGCGAGTTCTTCATCGACCACGGGACCGGCGTCGTGATCGGCGAGACCGCCATCGTCGGCGATCGCGTGACGCTCTACCAGGGCGTGACATTGGGCGCGAAGAGCTTTCCGGTCGACAAGTCGACGGGCCGGCTGGTCAAGGGCCTGCCGCGCCATCCCATCCTCCAAGACGACGTCACGATTTACGCAAGCGCGACCGTGCTCGGCCGCGTCACGGTCGGCCAGGGCAGCATCATCGGCGGCAACGTCTGGCTCACGCACAGCGTGCCGCCGCACTCACGCGTGTCGCAGGCCGCGCCGTTGCAGAGCGGCTTCGTGGACGGCGCCGGCATCTGATCAGGCGCCGCGCGTGACTCGCCGCATCACACGCCGCGAGTTCAACCAGCTGGCAGCCGCCGCCGGCGCGGCTGCTCTCGTGCCGTTCGCGCATGCCAGCGCCGAGGCACACTTCGCGAACTCTCCGTTTCAACTCGGCGTCGCATCGGGCGATCCGACCACGGACGGATTCGTGATCTGGACGCGGCTAGCGCCCGAACCACTCGAGCCTGCCTCGCTCGACCGGTCAAGCTTCAAAGTCGCCTGGGAAGTCGCGGAGGACCCGGGTTTCGCGCGCATTGCGAAACAGGGCACTGCCCTGGCGGCGCCGAATTTCGCTCATTCTGTGCACGTCGAAGTGGACGGCCTCACGCCCGGGCGCGAGTACTTCTACCGATTTCACCTCGGCCGCCACGAGAGCGCCGTCGGCCGCGCGATCACCTGTCCGGCCGCGAATTCGGCGCCCGAGGTGCTGCGTTTCGCTTTTTCGTCCTGCGCGCATTACGAGCAGGGATTTTTCTCGGCATATCGCCACATGGCGGACGACCGGCCAGACCTCATCCTGACGCTCGGCGACTACATCTATGAGGACTCCTGGGGCGAGTGGCTCGTGCGCCGGTTCGAACCCTTCGAAGCCTTCTCGCTCGAGGACTATCGCAGGCGCTACACGCAATACCGCCTGGACCCGGATCTCCAGGTGGCGCATGCGGCCTGTCCCTGGCTCGTCACCTGGGACGATCACGAAGTCGACAATGACTATGTCGGCCTCACCGGCGAGAACGAACTCTGCGGCGGGGCCGCGGTGCGCAAGGCGTTTCGCGCGCGGCGCGCGGCAGCTTACCAGGCCTGGTTCGAGCACATGCCCGTCCGGCCGTCGCGCCTTCTTCCCGGCATGGCGGTGCGGATCTACGGCAGCGTGGACTGGGGCCGGCTTGCGCGCTTCTACGTGCTCGACACGCGCCAGTACCGTTCGGTGCAGGCCTGCCCGAACCCGCCGACAGCCGGGCGCTGCGACTTCATCAATGGCCGCAAGATTCCCGGCAGCGGCGCGGGCGGCTCGAATGTCGTCGACCCGAATGCGCCCGCATGCCGGGCCGTGCTCGAGGACGCGACGCGCACCGTACTCGGCGACGCACAGCAGCGCTGGCTCGACGGCGCACTGGCGGAAGGCGGCGGCGCCTGGAACGTGATCGCGCAGAACGTGATGATGTCGACGATTGTCGAGGGCACGAGGGAATCACCGCGGCATTACACCGATGCCTGGGCCGGCTACCCTCCCGCGCGCGAGCGGCTCTACGCCGCGCTGGCCAGGCACAGAACCGCGAATCCCATCGTTCTGACGGGCGACATACATTCTTTCTGGGTGAACGACCTCGCGAACGCGGCCGGCAAGCCGGTCGGCGTCGAGCTCGTGACCTCGTCGATCGCGACCAGTACCTACAACAAGGCGGCCGTCCTGCCGCTCAATCCGCAGACGCTGTTCCACGACGGGCAGCACAACGGCTATGTGCGCTGCGAACTCCGCGCGGACAAGTTGCGCGCCGAGATCGTGACGATTGATGACCGCTCCGATCCCCGCAGCGGTCGCAGCGTCGCCGCTTCCTTCGAGATTTCATCCGGCGATCCCCACCCACGCAGGATTGGCACAGGCTAGGCAATTCGCCCACTCGTGAGCGGCGCCGACCCGCGCGATGTGAGCGGCCGGGATCCCCGAGTGAGCGAACGAGGGCCGTCCCGGCCGCTCACGTCGCGCGCTGGTTGGTGCCGGCGGAGAGAGTCGAAAGGATGATCTAAGGCACTGACGTTATTGCACGGATGCGTCGCTGAATCTATCTGATGCCCCCAGTAGTGCCCCCACCGCACCCAGAGTGTAGAGTCGCCGAATCGCCCGGGCGGCGCTTGGATCGTGGGGGTCGCGCAGGAAGTACACGAGTAGCGACGCACGGCCGAGCCGCCGGAGCGCAACTCTTGAGAACATGAGCGTGGCTCCAGCCTATCTACCAGTACAGCATCGGGGTCTTGTCGAGCACTTCCACTCCGGTAGCCGTGACGATGAAATTATTCTCGAAGCCCGCGTTCCCCACGCCGGGCCGGCTTAGGAAGGCTTCCGTCGTGAGGATCATGCCCGACGTCATGCGTTCCGAAAGGCGCCGGTAGCCAAACAAACGCATATCTTCGGCGCCCATCGTCAGGGTGTAACCCGGGAACGAGGTCGCGAGTCCGTGGCCGAAGGCATTGCCTGAGTTGCCGCTCTCCGGATTCCCGCCATTAAAGTAACCTGCCTTCTTCTCGATTTCCGCCCAACGAGTGCCGACCTCCGCCGGCGTGGCACCAGGTTTGATCGCGCGCATCATCTCGTCGGTGTACTTCGCGCAGTCCTCGACGAGCGAGCGCTGCGCCGCCGTCGGACGGGCGCCGCAAACCGACGACCGGCCTGGATCCATCCAATAGCCAGCGAAGATGGGGCCGTAAATCCAAACAGTCACCAGGTCGCCGGCGGCCGGCGCGGTCATGTTGTACCCGTAGTAATCCTTATTCAGCACGTCCTGCATCTGAGGACCGTGGTTGACCGAGATGCGGTGGAAGCCACCGCCGCCGGCCATGAGGACAGACGCGGCGCGCGCGGCAGCCTCGCAGCTACGCTGTCCTGCGATAATTGCCTTCATTGCCGCGTCCAGCGCGGACGACACGAGGGCGCCCGCCTCCCGGTACACCTCCAGTTCGCGCGCGCTCTTGATGAGCTGCGGCCCCTCGAGCAGCTGATGCGTCGCTACCCACTCAATCTGCGGGGTGTGGCGACGCAGCAGACGATCTGACATTCCGGGCAGCACATCGTCGCCAACGACCGCGACGCGCCCTTCAATGCCGGCATCGCGTAGGTACTCGGCGAACCGGACCATCATGTTGGGCTTGTGCATCACGATCTTGCCGACCACGATGTTTGGCCGGTCGATACTTCCCTCGTCCAAGCCGATGTGCAGCTCCGGTTCCCGCCCTTTCCGCATCAATACCGCAGCAAACGTCCAGGGTGCGCCGGTCTCCTCGGTGGCAGGATCTTGTCCCGTGCCGTAGATCTGGAAGTTCGTCAGCCAGTAACCGTCGCCGACTTTGTCATAGGTGCCGGCCGAGCGCTGCCATACGACGAGATTCTCGAACCCGGCAGCTGCCATCGCCGCCTGCACACGGGACCATCGCGCTTCGTATTCCTCGCGCGTGAAGCCGGGAGTCGAGCCCGGCGGCGGTCCCGTGCCGACGAGCTCCGCGCCCGCGGCTTGTGCGCCCATGGTGCCGCCGACGGTGGCGAACAGCGCCGACGTCGCGGTGGATTTCAGGAACTCTCGGCGGTTCGTCATTTGGAAACCTCATTGGTCCAGGAAGTGAGCGACTTCATCGATGAACATTCCATTCTGGTCGACCATGGTCATGTGCGCGGCGCGCGGAATCTCGACCAGCTTCGAACCCACCAGGGCCTCGTGCGATTCCAACGCAGTTGCGTCGCTGACCAGGTCGTGGTCACCGTAAATTACAAGCGTCGGAA
>DATBSX010000070.1:0-4758 GCA_036559565.1 Steroidobacteraceae bacterium
CTCCTCATCGTCCCGGCCATGCCGACCTGCAGCGCGAGCATCGCGCCGACGAGCGCCGTGACAGCCATCGCACCGAGTCTCATGGGTCAGTCCTTCCGCCAGCCGAGTTCGACGAAGTATGCGCGACCGCGGCCCGGAAAATAACGGTAGTCGCCGAAGGCGAAGTCCGCGCGGTCCGCGTAGGCTGTATCGAGCAGGTTCGTAATCCTGACGCCGAGCGTCCAGTCCCGCGCCGGTTCGACCGAGAGCCGCAGGTTGCCGACATCGTGCCCGCCATAGCGCGCGGTGTTGGCCGCATTCGCCCAGTAGGCGCCGATCCAGAGCCATTCGAGTTCGGCGTCGAGCCAGGCTGCATCGTGATGCAGGCGCAGCGAGTGGATATTTCGCGGCGCCGTATCCATGTCATTGCCCGACGTGATCTGCTCGCCCTGCTCGACGGCCGCAGTGAAGCGGTACTCGTGGCGCGCGACCGTGCCCGCCGCCGAGAGCCACCAGTCGTTCGCGAATGAGATGTCGCCCTCGTACTCCAGGCCTTCGTGGCGCGTCTTGCCGCCGCTCACGTTGAATCCGGCCGAATCGCGCAGGATCACGCCGTCCTTGTCCATGTGAAACAGCGCGAGGTCGAGCGAGGCCCGCGCGGAACGCCAGCGAAGCCCGATTTCCGCGGAGTCCGCGGTCTCCGAGTCGAGGTCCGCGACGGACTGCTGGCGCTGCAACCGGTAGAGTTCGGTCGCCTCCGGCGCGCGAAAGCCGCGCGCGAGCGAGAGATAGGCCGTCGTCGAATCCGCGATGCTGAAGACGAGCCCGAGCCGCGGTGCGAGATTCGTGAAGTCGTCCGAACGATCGGCGGGGCGCGAATAAAGGCAGCCGCCGGGGCAGGGAACGCCATGCTCGTCCGTGTTGCCATCGATCATGCGATTGTCGTACTCGTAGTGGGCGTACTCGAGTCGAAGCCCGGCCTCCAGCGTCCAGCGCGCCGCCAGCGGACGCCGCCAGTCGGCGTAGCCGGCGATCACTTCGGAATCCACGTCGTAGTCGTACTGCTTGCCAGCCGGCCGGATTTCATTCGCCGCCGGCGAGCCGTCGGTCGTCGGGCCGTTCTGGTACTGGAGGAGGCTGCTTCGGGCGATCTCGGTGTCGATGCCGGCGATGACCTCACCCCCCGCGAGCGCCCGCCTCGCCGTCAGCATCACGCCGCCGCTGTCCTGGCCGTTGTTCTCGACCGGCTGGCCGAGCAGGAAATGCTGCAGGAAATCCATGCGCGAGCTGCGCAGGAACAGGCGCGCATCGATGCCCGACGCCGCGTGATACTGCGCGGCGAAGCGAAGACTCTGCGCGTTGCGATAGGCGTCGGGATCCGGATTCGAGCGCGCGATCACCGGGTCGCGGTAGGCGTTCTGGCCCACGATGAAGCCGGCCGTCTCCTGGTTGAGGTCCGATCCCGCAAGCGAGAGCTTCCATTGCCCGCCGCCCTGCGCATGCGTCCACACCGCGTTGAGCTTTTCCTCTTCGAACCCGGACGAGTCGCGCCAGCCGCCGTCGTGGGTGCCGTGCATGACGAGGCCGAAGCCGTCGCTGTTCGTCCCGCTCGAAGCCGCGGCCTGCAACTGGCCGTACTCGTCGCTGCCGCCTTCGACGACGGCGCCGAAGGCCGGGATCTCCTCCGGCATCGGCGGGATGACGTTGATGATGCCGTGCACGGCGCTCGAGCCGTACAGCACGCTGCCGGGCCCGCGCAGGACCTCGATCGCGGCGGCCTGCTCGAAATTCACCTCGAAGAGCTCGTTGACGTTGCAGCTTCCGACCGGCCGGATCGGGATTCCATCCTCGAGCACGAGCACGGAGCCGCAGGCGCCCGCGCCGGTCAGCACTGGCGAGCGCAGCGCGGTGAGCGACTCCTGCCCGCTGCCGCGCTGTATCATCGCGCCCGCCGCGCGATTGACGAGCTCCGAAGAATGCGTGGCGCCGACGAGCGCGACGGTTGCGGACTCGATGCGCGTTGCGCTGCCGGCGTAGGTCGCCAGCGCGACCGGACTTCGCGTTGCGGTGACGACCACCTCCTCGAGCGTCGCGGCAGCGCAAGGCATCGTAAGGAAGATCGCCGCCAGCGCGAACTTCCGGCGCACTGCGAGAGTCGCATTCATTCGAGCCATTATAGGACCCCGCAAGCGGACGCCTCCCGCGCCCGTGCTACCATCACATCGATTCGATGAGCGCTCCAATGTTCCGTTTTCCGGGTGTTTTCTGCTGTTTTCTGGCAGTGCTGCAGGCGGGCGCCGCGACGGCGGAGGATGCCGTGCCGCCCGCGCGCCCGCGCATCGGACTCGTCTTGTCCGGCGGCGGCGCGCGCGGAATCGCGCACGTCGGTGTCCTACAGGCGCTCGAGGAACTTCACATCCCGGTGGATGCGATCGCGGGGACCAGCATGGGTGCGGTCGTCGGCGGACTCTATGCCTCGGGCAAGACCCCGGCGGAGATCGACAAGCTCATGCGCGGCATCGACTGGAGCGCCGCGTTCCGCGACCGGCCGGCGCGCAATACGCTGAACTTCCGCCGCAAGCAGGACGACCGCGAGTTCCTCGTGCGATTCCCGCTCGGCGTCCAGAGCGGAAACTTTCGCGTGCCGCGCGGACTCATCCAGGGCCAGCGCCTCACGCAGACCCTGCGCCTCGAAACGCTCGCGGTCGCCGCGATCGACGACTTCGACGAGCTGCCGACGCCTTTTCGCGCGGTGGCGGCCGACCTCGAGACCGGCGCGCGCGTCGTGCTCGAGCGTGGCGACCTGACTTCCGCGATGCGGGCGAGCATGTCGGCGCCCGGCGTGTTCGCACCGGTCGAGGTGGAAGGGCGGCTCCTGGTGGACGGCGGGATCGTGGAGAACCTGCCAGTGGACGTCGTGAAGTCGATGGGCGTCGACATCGTGATCGCGGTCGATGTCGGCTTCCGGCCGGTCGCGCGCAAGGAGTTGACCTCGGCGCTCGCGGTTTCGAACCAGGCCGTCACAATCATGATGATGCGCGAGACCGGCCGGCAGCGATCGCTGCTCGCCGGCAACGACCTTCTCATCACACCGGATCTCGAGGAACTCCAGTCCACCGATTTCACGGCGACCGCGCGGCTGATCGGCCTCGGCCTCGCCGCGACGCGGGCAAACGCCGACCGGCTGGCACGGTTGTCGCTCGACGAGGACGCCTGGCAGCGCTACGCCGCCGCGCGCACGGGGACCGGCAAGGAGCAGGCGGTCGTGCATTTCGTGCGCACGGACAAGCGCTCCGAGCGCTACAGCGATCGCATCCAGGCCGAGCTCGGTCCGGTCCTCGGCCAGCCGCTCGACCCGGAGGAGATGGACGAGCGACTCTCGCACTTCTACGGCAGCGACAATTTCGAGGCGCTCGACTACCGCCTGGTGCGGGACGGCGTGCTGACCGGCATCGAAGTCAGCGCTCGGCAGAAGAGCTGGGGCCCGAATTTCCTGCGCTTCGGACTCGAGCTGCAGAACGACTTCCAGGGCGACAACAGCTTCAACGCCGGCGTGCGGGCGCAGGTGACGGAGGTGAACCGCTACGGCGCGGAATGGCAGACAGACCTGCAGGTCGGCGCCAATCCGCTGTTCCGGACCGAGTTCTACCAGCCGATCGGCTACACGTCGAACTGGTTTGTCGTGCCGCGCCTCCTGGTCGAGCGGCAGAACCTGGACATCTTCGAGGGCGAACGCCGCCTGGCGACGTATCGCATCGACAACCGCGAGCTCGAATTCGACTTCGGGCGCGAGTTCGGCAGCTGGGGAGAGCTGCGCGCCGGGATCATCCGCGGCAACGGCAATCGCCATCTCCAGGTCGGCGACCCGGACGATCCCGGCCTGCCGCCCCGCACGGAGTTCGACCGCGGCGAATTCATGTCACGCTTCAGCGTGGACCTGCTCGACGACGTTTACTTCCCGCGTCATGGCGATCTTGTCACGCTGCAATGGAACGGGCCGCGCGAGAACCTCGGTGCGGACGCCAATGCGGATCGCTTCTCCTTCGACTGGACGCACGCGCATTCCTGGAACCGCAACACGCTTATCCTGTCCGCGGCCGGCGGCGCGCATGTCTCGGGGCCCACGGACCAGGTGCAGGACTGGTACTCGCTCGGCGGGCTCTTCAATCTCTCGGGGCTGTCGCCCGACCAGATCAACGGGCCGCAGTTCGGGATCACGCGCGCGATCGTGTACCGGCGCGTCGGGAACGGCCAGGAAGGCCTGTTCGACGTGCCGACCTACGTCGGATTTTCGCTCGAGCTCGGCAACGTCTGGCAACGGCGCAGCGATGCGAGCTTCGACTCGGCGCTCTTCAACGGCTCCGCGTTCGTGGGATTCGACACGTTCCTGGGCCCGATCTATGTCGCGGCCGGATTCGGCGAGGGCGGCGACCGGACGCTCTACCTGCTGCTCGGCCGCATCCGCTGACGGGGCGCGGCCTCAGGCGCGCCCGGAGACCTTTTCCAGGATGACCGTGGGCTCGTCGCCGCGCCGCGAGTAGGGATGAAGGGCCGCCATGTCGGCAAGGACCGCGTCGCGCTCGCGCTCGGTTTCATACCAGTGAAACTTCTGCCAGTCGGCGCCGACCAGCCGCGCGAACGGGTCGCGTGCCCGCAGGCTCACGCGGATGCCGAAAGGCATCGCGGCCGGTGGTCGGTCGTTCAGGTTGTGTTCGCTGGCGATTGCCATGGCGAGACGATAGCGAAACGGAGCCCCGGGTACTAGAAGCGCCGGTCTCC
>DATBSX010000071.1:0-2221 GCA_036559565.1 Steroidobacteraceae bacterium
CAGCCACAGGTCGGTGCGGCCGCGGTCGGCGGCCAGGTCGGTCTCCCGCAGCGTGTAGACGACCCGCTTGCCGTCGGGCGACAGCGCCGGCTCCGCGAGCCGCGCGAAGCCGACGAGATCCGCCGCAGTGAGGCCGTGCGGCGCCGCGTGGGCGATGAATGGAATTGCCGCCAGGGCGGCAGCCAACAGGTGCTTTCGCATGGATTCCCCCGGATACGCGGGCCGATTCTATCAGCCGCCGGCTGCCGCCCTCGGCCGGATGAGGCCGAACACGCTCGAATAGCCGTGCACGAAAGTCGCCCCCTGCACCGGCGCGATTTCGCCCGCGCTGAACATGCCGGCGACCGGGATGTCGATCAGGCGCCGCAGTGTGCCCGAATCATGCCCGCTCACGCCGAACAGGTTGCGGCCGCGGCCGACGCAGGCGAAGAGCAGGGCAGCGGACGGCGCAAGGTCGCCCGCGAGCGACAACGCGAGGCGCTCCTCCAGCTCGTCGGAGGCGGCCTGCCCGTCGCGCAGGTGGAACTGGACGATCGCATTCGGCGCGATGCGCGAGCCGATCCAGAGTGCGCCATTGTCCGGATCCAGGCCGAGGACGTTGCGCATCAGGAAGTCGCCGGCGCCGATCGTCTGCCGCGGGCCCGGCAAGGCGAGGCCGATGCAGAGCGCGTCGCCGAACTGCGCGCGGTCCGCCTCGTCGAGCGACTCGAATAGCGCCGACAACAGCTCCCTGGGCGGTCGGCCGTCGAGTTCGCTGATGAGGTTTCCCTCGCAGGCGGTGACGAAGAGGGGATCGCCGACCGGCCGGCAGCCTTGTGCAAGCACGGAATCGATGACGACGTTGCCGGAGAGCGCGAGGAGCAACGCCCCGGAGCGGTGTACCTGGCTTTGCGTGAAAAGCCGCGAGGCCCCGGGATCCATCACTCCGCTCGTGAGCCCGCCGATGACGGTCGAGCCCGGGAAGGCGCGGTCGAGGCCGCGTGCGCAGGCTTCCGCGTCGAGCGTCGCGGGATCCGCAAGCAGCAGGAAGCTCGCTTCGGATTCCGGGTCGAGGTCGAGCAGCCGCCACCAGTTTTCGCGCGAAGCCGAAAGCGGCGGCAGCGTCGCCTGCTCGAGGTGAATGCCGGTGAGCACGGCGTCCGGAAGCCTGCCGCAGAGCAGGGCGACGCCGGGCTCTTCTTCTTCCTCGCTGCCGCCGCCGATCAGGCCGCCGGCGTTGCAGCCGAGCAGCAGGCAATCGCCGAGGTGCGGGCGCAGCAGTTGCGGAAGCCGCTCGATGGCCGGTCCATAGGCGGCGGAGACGAAGGCGATTGCGACGTCATGCGGGGCTTCGCCCGATTCGACCTGCAGCTGCTCGACCGCTTCGGTGACTGCCGCGTCGAGCCGCGCGCCGAGGCCGATGGCGCTTGCGAAGGACATCCGCTTTCGCGGCTCAGGCGCCGGCACCGACTTCCTCGTAGGGAATCACGACCGTCTCGCGGCAGGACTCCTCGACCCAGTCGCACAGGTGCGGATCCGTGAGCATCGTGTCGAGGTAGCGGTTCGCGAGCTCCGACAGCGGCAGGCCGTAGCTGCGCACGCGCAGCGCCACCGGCGCGAACATCGCGTCAGCCGCACTGAAGTCGCCGAACAGGAAGGGCCCGAGGTCGCCATAGTCGCGGCGGAAACCGGACCAGATCGCGTCGAGCCGCTGGAGGTCGCGCTCCAGCGGTGCCGTCATCGGCACACGGCGGCCCGTCGCGCGCGCATTCATCGGGCAGGCGCTTCGCAGCGCCGCAAAGCCGGAATGCATCTCGGCCGCGACCGAGCGCGCGATCGCGCGGCGGGCCGGATCCGCGGGCCAGCCGCGCCCCCCTGCGAGCTCGGAGACGTATTCGCAGATCGCGAGCGATTCCCAGAGGCGAAGCTCGCCGTGGATCAGCACGGGCACGCGACGCGTGGGCGAGAGCTTCGGGAGCTCCGACTCGAATTCCGGCGTGTCGAAATGGATCTGGCGGACCGTGAATTCGAGGCCGAGATGCCGGAGCAGCATCCAGGGCCGGAGCGACCAGGAACTGTAGTTGCGGGTGCCGACGACCAGCAGGAGCGCGCTCATGCGGCCGAGACTGCGCGTCCCGGCGCGGAGGGTCAACCGGTCATTCTTCCTTGGGCTTGCGCGACTTGATCCACTGCGAGAGCTTGCGAAGGTCCTTCTTTTTCTTCCATTCCTTCTTGACGAGCA
>DATBSX010000072.1:0-3817 GCA_036559565.1 Steroidobacteraceae bacterium
CAGCCCGCTCATGACGGTGCTGCCGCTCCTGCTCATCTTCGTCGTCTTCTATTTCCTGCTGATCCGGCCGCAGTCGAAGCGCGCCAAGGAGCACCGCGAGATGGTCGCAAAGCTCGCGGCAGGCGACGAGATCGTGACCACGGGCGGCGTGCTGGGACGCGTCGGCGAGGTCGGGGAGAGCTTCATCACGCTGCAGATCGCCTCGGGCGTCGCGATCCAGGTCCAGAAATTCCAGGTCGCGCAGCTGGTGCCGAAAGGCACGTTCAAGAGCGCGTAAGCGCCAGAACGGTCACGCGTGCAACGCTATCCCCTCTGGAAGGGAGTCCTGCTGACGGCCATCATGGTCGCGGCGATCCTGCTGGCGCTTCCGAACTGGTACGGTGAGTCGCCGGCACTGCAGATGTCGCGGCGCGACCGCGCGGCTTTCGATTCCGCGACCACGGCCGAGATCGCCGGCGCGTTGAAAGCCGCTGGAATTCCCACCGACGAAGTCTACGTGGATCGCGACAACCGCCTGTGGGCGCGCTTCGAGAGCGTGGATGAACAGCTCAAGGCGCGCGACCTGATCCAGGCCAAGTACGAGGGCCAGTATGCGATCGCGCTGACGAATGCCTCGCGCGCGCCCGACTGGCTGAATTCGCTCGGGCTCGAGCCGATGAGCCTCGGCCTTGACCTGCGCGGCGGCATGCTGCTCGTCTACGAAGTGGACACCGAGGGCGCCGTCGCGCAGCTCCTGCAACGCATGGAGCGGGATTTCCGGAAAGTGCTGCGCGACGCGCGGATCCAGTACCAGGAAGTTGCGGTCTCCGGCAACTCGGTGCAGGTCACGCTGCGGGATCCGTCCGAGACCGCTGCGGCGCGCAAGGTCCTGCTCGAGTACGACCGGCAGCTGACCTTCGCGCCCGACTCGGCGCCGGGCTCGATCGCCGCGACACTCGGCGAGGCGGCGATCAAGGAACGGCAGAATTTCGCCATCCAGCAGAACATCACGGCGCTCGAGAACCGCGTCAACGCACTCGGCGTCGCGGAGACGGTGGTGCAGCGCCAGGGGCAGAACCGCATCGCCGTGCAGGTGCCGGGCGTGCAGGATGCTTCGGAGGTCGTCAGGCTGCTCGGCAAGGTCGCGACCCTCGAGTTCCGGCTCGTGGATACCGCCAACAGCCCGCTGGAGGCTGCGCGCACGGGCCGCGCGCCGCTCGGGACCAAGCTCTACAAGCAGCGGGACGGCTCGCCGGTGCTGCTGAAGCGCGACGTGATCGCGACCGGCGAGCAGCTCATCGACGCGTCCTTCGCGCCGTCGCAGGGCGAGCCGGCCGTCTCGGTCAAGCTCGACAGCCGCGGCGGCGACGAGATGCTGCGCACGACGCGCGAGAACCTGAACCGGCCGATGGCGGTCGTGTTCATCGAGAAGGAGCGCGAGCTCGTGCAGCGCAACGGCCACGAGGTCGCGCTCGACCGCTCGAAGGAGGAGGTCATCAGCGTCGCGACCATCCGCGGCGTGTTCTCGAACAACTTCCAGATCACGGGCCTCTCCGCGGTGGAAGGCACGGAGCTTGCGAAGCTCCTGCGCGCAGGCGCGCTCGCCGCGCCGATCATCATCGTCGAGCAGCGCGTCATCGGCCCGAGCGTCGGCGAGGACAACATCCGTGACGGCACGCGCGCGCTCGCGATAGCCGGCATTTTCCTGTTCGCCTTCATGGCGGTGTACTACCGGGTGTTCGGCCTGATCGCGGACATCGTGCTGCTGACCAACGTCGTCCTGATCGTCGCCATGCTCGCGCTGTTCCACGCCGCCCTGACGCTGCCCGGCATCGCCGGCATCGTGCTGACGGTCGGCACGGCCGTGGACGCGAACATCCTGATCTACGAACGCATCCGCGAGGAAATCGCGGTCGGCGCCTCGCCCTGGGCCGCAATCAACGCGGGCTTCGACAAGGCCTTCTCCGCGATCGCGGACTCGAACGTCACGATGATGATGTCCGGCATCGTGCTGTTCCTGTTCGGCTCGGGCCCCGTGCGCGGCTTCGCGGTCACGCTCTGCATCGGCATCGTGGCGTCGATGTTCACGGCCCTGATCGGGAGCCGCGCCCTGATCTACCTGATCTATGGCCGCCGCCGCCGCATCGAGCGGCTGGCGATCTGAGGCCACATCCATGGAATTCCTCAAGCAGGTCCCCGCGATCCGGTTCATGGCGCTTCGGCGCTACTGGTACGTGATCTCCGCGCTCGTCGTGGCCGGTTCGATCGCGCTCGTGATGGTCCGCGGGCTCAACCTGACGGTGGACTTCACCGGCGGCATCGTGCTCGAGGTCGGCTTCTCGCAGCCGGTGGACCTCGAGCGCGTGCGCGCGGCGCTCGATGCGGGCGGGATCGACGACTTCCAGGTCCGCACCTACGGCACGGCGAGCGAACTCGAGGTCCGGCTGCCGCCGGCCGACACGGGCGCCGCGGCGGACGAGGCCAAGCGCGTGCTCGAGGCGCTCTCGACGCTCGACCCGAAGGTCAAGCTGAACCGGACCGAGTCGGTTGGCCCGCAGGTCAGCCAGCAGCTCGGCGAGCAGGCCGCGATGGCGGTGCTGATGACGCTGCTGCTCGTGCTGATCTACATCGCGATGCGCTTCCGCTGGCGCTTTGGCGTCGGCTCGCTGGTCGCGTCGCTGCACGACCCGATCGTCGCGGTCGGCGCGATCTCGCTGCTCGGGATTCCCTTCGACCTCAACGTGGTCGCGGCGCTGCTGACGATCCTCGGCTACTCGGTCAACGACACCGTCGTGATCTTTGACCGCATCCGAGAACGCTTCAAGTCCATGAGAAAGGCCGAGCCGGCGGAGGTGATCGACCGCGCCATCAACGAGACGCTCGCCCGCACGATCATCGTCTCGGGTTGCGCACTCTCGTCGGTGATCTTCCTCGCGACCCTCGGCGGCGAGACGCTCCGCGGATTTGCCGTTGCGCTCTCGATCGGCATCGTGATCGGCACCTATTCCTCGATCTACGTGGCCGGCGCCATCGCGCTGGACCTCGGCGCGACCGCGCGCGACTTCATGCCACCGGAAAAGCGTGGCGACGTCGACGAGATGCCCTGAGGGCGGCGCAAGGGAGTGCCCGTGTTCGAGTTGCTTTCGGATCCCGCTGCCTGGGTCTCGTTCCTGACGCTGGCGCTGCTCGAGATTGTCCTCGGCATCGACAACATCATCTTCCTGTCCATCCTGGTCTCGAGGCTGCCGCCGGAGCTGCAGCAGCGCGGCCGCCTCATCGGCCTCGCCTTCGCGATGCTGACGCGAATCGGGCTCCTGTTCTCGATCACCTGGCTGATCCGCCTGACCGCGCCGCTCTTCTCGGTCATGGGAGACGAGATCTCCGGGCGGGACCTGATCCTGTTCCTGGGCGGCGCTTTCCTGCTCGTCAAGAGCGTCAGCGAGATCCACGGCGCTCTCGAGGGCGCCGGCCATGGCGCGCACGAGGGCGTGAAACTGCGCTCGCACATCATGGGCGTCGTCATCCAGATCGGCCTGATCGACATCGTGTTCTCGCTCGACTCGGTGTTCACGGCCGTCGGACTTGCGCAGCACATCGAGATCATGGTCGCCGCCATCGTCATATCCGTGCTCGTCATGATGTTCATGGCGCGGCCGATCAACGAATTCATCGACCGCCACCCGACGATCAAGATGCTGGCGCTTTCGTTCCTGATCCTGATCGGCGTCGCGCTGGTCGGCGAAGGGTTCGAGTATCACATCCCCAAGGGCTACATCTACTTCGCGATGGCCTTCGCGGTCGTGGTCGAGATGCTGAATCTGCGCCTGCGCGGGAAACG
>DATBSX010000073.1:0-6121 GCA_036559565.1 Steroidobacteraceae bacterium
CACGGACCTCAACCCGCTGCGCAGCCAGCCGCGCTTTGCGGAAATCGTGCGCAAGGCCAAGGAACGCTTCGCCCGCGTCAGTTGAAGGCCGATGTCGCGCCGTCGATGACGAACTGCACGGCGAGCGCCGCGAGCACGACGCCCGAGAGCCGGTTGACGACGTTCGCGCCCGTCACGCCCATCGCACGCATCACGAGCGGCGTGAGGCGCATCAGGATGTAGGTGATCAACAACACGACCACGATGACGCCGAAGAGGCCGGCCGACAGCTTGAAATCCCCGCGCGAGGCGCCGAAGGTCAGGAGCACGATCGCAAGCGCCCCAGGGCCCGAGATGAACGGGAACGCGAGCGGGAACACCGAGATGTCCGCGCGCTTCTTCGCCTCGACGCGCTCCTTCGAAGTCTGGCGCGTTCCGGATTCCCGCGCGAAGACCATCTCGAGCGCGATCAGGAACAACATGATGCCGCCCGCGATCCGGAATGCCTCGATGCTGATGCCCATGACGCGCAGGAACCAGGTGCCGCCCACGGCAAACAGCAGGAACATCGTGCCCGACAGCAGGACGGCCTTCCGTGCCATGCGGCGCCGGAACTCGTCATCCGCGCCCTCGGTCAGCGCCGCAAACAGCGGCACGAGCGAGATCGGCTCGACGATCACGAAGAAGAGCACGAAGAACTTGAGGAGCTCGTCGCTCATTCGCTGCCTTTTCCTGCCGTTCCGAGCGCGCGGTCGATCATACCCCTGCGCATCATGAACCAGAAAAGCAGGATGCCCGGCAGCGCGATCGCTGTCGTGAGCAGGTAGAAGTTCACGTAGCCGAGGCTCTGGATCAGGGCGCCCGCCGTGGTTCCAGTCAGCACGCGCCCGAGCACGGAGGCGGTCGCGGAAATCAGCGCGTACTGGACGGCCGTGTACTGAAGGTTGCACAGCGCGGAGAAATACGCGACGACGACGACGCCGCCATAGCCGCTCGCGAAGTTCTCGAAGCCGATCGCGGCGGCGAGTCCGGGATTGCTGTGCCCCGCGCCTGCCAGCAGCGCGAAACCCAGGTTCGAGACGCACATGAGCACGAGCGCGAGCAGAACCGACTGCTTCAGGCCGAGCTTCGTATATAGGATGCCGCCGAGGAAGATGCCTACCAGGAATGCCCAGAACCCGAGTCCGACGTCGTAGAGCGCAATCTCGTCGTTGGTGTATGCAAGGTCGTTGAACAACAGGCGCACAGTCAGCAGCGCAAGCGTGTCGCCGATCTTGTGCACGAAGATGAACAGCAGCACCAGCCAGGCGCCATCCCGTTGCAGGAACTCCGCGAAAGGACCGACGATCGAGTTCCACACGGCGGCAATACCGCGCTTCTCGATCGCGACATGGCGCGTCGGCTCGCCGACGATCAGCCCCGTCAGCATGGCCGGCAATGCGAATATTGCACAGGCCATGTAAGCCGCCGACCAGCCCATGCGACTCGCCACGATCAGCGCGACCGCGCCCGCGGCCGCCGAGCCGATGCGCCAGCCGTACTGCGACATGCCCGAGCCGACGCCGAGCTGGTAGGGCTTCAGCGTCTCGATGCGATAGGCGTCGATCACGATGTCGTAGGTGGCGCCCGCGATGCCGACGAGCACCGCGGCGATGACCGTCGCCTGGATGCTCGCCGCGGGATCCGCGAGCGCGAGATTGACGACCGCCGCGATCACGGCGAATCCGGCAAGCAGCAGCCAGGAGACCCGTTGGCCCAGGCGGCCAAGCAGCGGAATCCGGACCCCATCGACGATCCACGCCCAGAACACCTTGAGGTTGTAGACGAGGAAGGCGAGCGCGAACGCCGTGACAGTGCGCTTGTCGATTCCGTCCTGCGTGAGGCGCGTGGTCAGCGTGGCGCCGATCATCGCGTATGGAAATCCGGAAGAGATGCCGACGAAGAATGCGACCAGCGATTCCTTCTCGAGATAGGGCTTGAGCGAGGGCCAGCGTCCGGTCACAGCTCGTAGTCCATCGTGAGCGGCGCGTGGTCGGAGAACCAGGAATCGCGGTAGATGGACGCCGAGCGCGCGCGACCCGCGAGCCGCGGGCTCGCGATCTGGTAGTCGATGCGCCAGCCGACGTTCTTCGCGCGCGCCTGGCCGCGGTTCGACCACCAGGTGTACTGGTCCGGCCGCGGGTCCACTTCACGGAACGCGTCGACCCACTTGAGCTCACCGAAGAGGCGATCGAGCCAGGCGCGCTCTTCGGGCAGGAACCCGGAGTTCTTCCGGTTCGACTTCCAGTTCTTCAGGTCGATCTCGCGATGCGCGATGTTGATGTCGCCGCAGAACACGTAGTCGCGGTCGCGCCGACCGAGCTTCTTCAGGTACGGCAGGAACGCGTCGAGGAAGCGGTACTTCGAGGCCTGCCGTTCGGGCCCGGACGAGCCCGAGGGCAGGTACAGCGACACGACCGACAGGCGCCCGAACTGGAACTCGAGATAGCGTCCTTCGTCGTCAAATTCGGGCACGCCGAAACCCGCGATGACGCGGTCGGGCTTTTTCCGCGAGTAGATCGCGACGCCGCTGTAGCCGGGCCGCTTCGCATCGAAGTAGCGGCAGTGGTAGCCCGCCGGCCGGAAGCATCCGTCGCCGAGCTGGTGTTCCTGCGCCTTCGTCTCCTGCAGGCAGACGACGTCCGCGCCCTGCACGGGCAGCCATTGGAACAGGCCCTTGCTGGCCGCGGAGCGGATACCGTTGCAGTTGAGTGTGAGGATGCGCATGCTGGAGCGGCGGCCGTTGGGCCATGATACGCAAGGGCGCGCGGGACCTGCATGCGATCGCACCAGAAAGAGTTCATCGAGATGATCCTTGCGAAGCAGGTCCTGCGCTTCGGGGACTTCACGCTGAAATCGGGCCGGACCAGTCCCTACTTCTTCAATGCGGGCCTCATCAATGACGGCGGCGCCCTCGCCCGTATCGGCGCCAGCTACGCGCAGGCCATTATTGAGGCCGGCATTTCATTCGACATGCTTTTCGGACCTGCTTACAAGGGCATTCCGCTGGCGACCGCGACCGCCGTGGTCTACGCCGATCAGCACCGCCGCAATGTGCCCATCGCGTACAACCGGAAGGAGGCGAAGGCACATGGCGAGGGCGGAAACCTCGTCGGCGCTCCGCTTGCGGGCCGCGTGCTGATCGTGGACGACGTCCTGACCGCGGGTACCGCCGTGCGTGAAACCATCGGCCTCATCAAGGCCGCAGGCGCTACGCCTGTCGGAGTCGTGCTCGCGCTCGATCGCCAGGAGCGCGGGCAGGGCCCGCAATCCGCGGTGCAGGAGATCCAGTCCACCTTCGGCATCCCGGTCATCCGGATCATCACGCTCGACCACCTGATCGAGTACATGGAGGCCGGCGGGGACAGCGACGAGCTCGAGTCGCTGAAGAACCACCGCAGGACCTACTGCGTCGAAGGCGAATCGTGAATAATGCCGGCCTGAGGTGCCGCGGATGAATGGAAGGTCCACGACGATTCTGCTGACGGGCGTGCTGCTCGCGTTCCTGGCGGGCGGCGCCCTCGCGGAGGACAAGCAGAAGCTCTATCGCTGGGTCGACAAGAACGGCCAGGTGCACTACGGCGACAGCGTGCCCGCGGAATACGCGGAGCAGGACCGCGACGTCCTCAACCGCCAGGGCGTGAAGGTCGGCCGCGAGGAAGGCACGATCACGCCCGAGGAAGCGGCGGCGAAGGCGGCCGAGGACAAGGCGGCGCGCGACGAGCAGAAGCGCAAGCTCCGCGACCGCGTGCTGCTGCAGACCTACCAGTCGGTGCAGGAGCTCGAGGTCCTGCGCGACAACCGCCTCGACCTCGTGGACGCGCAGCTCACGATCCAGGAGCAGTCGCTGTCGAACCTGCGCGCGCAACGCGCGCAGATCCAGCGCACGGCGGCAAAATTCGCGCCCGTCAACACGGACCCGTCCGCGCAGCCGCTGCCCGAAGAACTCGCGAAGGACCTCGACCGTTCCGCAAGCGACATCCAGACCCAGGAAACAAATCTCGTGCGGCGGCGCGAGGAACGGGAAAACATCCGCCAGACATTCGAGGCGGACATCGCGCGCTACAAGGAACTCCGGGCGGTCAAGCCGCGCTAGCCGGTGCTGCCGAACCCGCCCGCGCCGCGGGCACTCGCCTCGAATGACTCGACGACCTCGAGCTCGACCTGGACCACCGGGACGACGACCATCTGCGCGATGCGGTCCCCGGGATTGATCGTGAACGCGCGATCACCGCGGTTCCACATCGAGACCATCACCTGTCCCTGGTAATCCGAGTCGATCAGGCCGACGAGGTTGCCGAGGACGATGCCGTGCTTGTGGCCAAGGCCGGAGCGCGGAAGCAGCACGGCCGCGAGGCCCGGGTCTTCGAGATGGATCGCAAGGCCCGTCGGCACGAGCTCGGTTTTCCCGGGCTCGAGCACGAGCGGCGCGTCGATGCAGGCGCGAAGGTCGAGGCCGGCGGAACCCGAAGTCGCGCGGCGCGGCAATTCCATGTCGCGCCCGATGCGTGCATCGAGGATGCGGACCTGCAGTTTTTTCATGCGGCGATTATCGCGGAACCGGCGATTGCACGCGACCGCGACACCGGTCAAGTGGGACCTTCGCCGCCTCGACAACCCCGAAGCCCAGGGCGTATCGTGAATGCGGGTTGGGGGTCTCATCGGCCATGGAGGGCCGTTACGTGCCTGTCTTGCAGCGCGCCATGGCCGGGGCCTTGGTGGCCACGCTCATCCTTTTGGCTGGATGCGGCGGCGGCTCGGGCTCAGGTCCGTCATCGTCCCCCCACCCGCCGCCCCCAGTAGCACCCCCGCCGCCAGTCAACACGCAGGCGTACCGGTTCCTGAACCAGGCGACGTTCGGCGCAACCGAGGCGGAGGCGCAGCGGTTCGGCGCGCTCGACGACCCGGCGGAATATGCACGCTGGATCGACGAACAACTCGTCGCCGCGCCGTCGCTGCAATTGCCGTACCTGCAGGCGGCGCTGCCGGATCCGATTCCTGCGGGTTTCAAGATTCGGCAGCTGAACAAGCAGCGGGTCGACATCTGGTTCCAGAACGTCCTGCACGGCGACGACCAGTTGCGCCAGCGCGTCGCCTGGGCGTTGTCGCAGATCATGGTCGTGTCGCAGGTCGCGCTCGAGGAGTATCCCCTCGGGCTCGCCGACTACTACGACACGCTGTCGCGCGACGCGCTCGGTGATTTCCGCACGCTGATGCAGGACGTGACGCTGCATCCGATGATGGGCGTTTACCTCTCGATGCTCGGCAATCAGAAACCGGACTCGAAGCACAATATCCGCCCCGACGAAAATTACGCGCGCGAGTTCATGCAGCTGTTCACCGTCGGCCTCGTGCAGCTCAACCCTGACGGCACGCCGCAGCGCGACGCGCTGGGCCAGCCCATTCCGACTTTCGACCAGGCCGTCATCGAAGGCTTCGCGAACGTGTTCACGGGCTGGCGGTGGGCGTGCGCCGCAGGCTCGCCGGCCAACTGCGGATTTGGAAACAGCCACGCGACCGTCGCCAACCAGGTGCGGCCGATGCAGGCGTTCGCGGATCAGCATGCGACGGGCGCGAAGCTCGTGCTCGCGTACCCGGGCGCGGCGCGCACTTCGCTGCCAGCCGGGCAGACGGCAGCGCAGGATCTCGCGGACGCGCTGGACGACGTATTCAATCACCCGAACGTCGGGCCGTTCATCGGGCGGCAGCTGATCCAGAAGCTGGTCGCGAGCAACCCGTCGCCGGCTTACGTACAGCGCGTCAGCGCCGTGTTCGACGACGACGGCACGGGCCGGCGCGGCAACCTCGCCGCCGTCGTGCGCGCGATTCTTCTCGACGACGAAGCTCGTGCGGCGCCGGGCGGCGCAGCGGCTGGAAAGGTCCGCGAGCCGGTGCTGCGCCTCACTCAGCTCTGGCGTGCCTACGACGCGAAGGCTGCGAGCGGCAAGTACCTGCACGTCGACCCCACGACGAACTTCGGCCAGGGGCCGCTGACCGCGCCCTCGGTGTTCAATTTCTTCAGTCCCTTCTATGCGCCGCCGGGCGCAATCGGGGACCAGGATCTCGTCGCACCCGAACTGCAGCTCGCCACGGAGTATCAGGA
>DATBSX010000074.1:0-19961 GCA_036559565.1 Steroidobacteraceae bacterium
GTGTCCGACTCGGCGAAATGGGTCTGCGCGATCGCCATGGTCGTCGGGCGGCTGGAGATCTTTGCGCTCCTGCTCCTGCTGACGCCGGCGTTCTGGGAACGCTGAGATGGCGCTGCGCAAGAACCTCGAGCTGATGCTGGAACGGGGCCAGGACTCGCCGCTCTTGCGCTACTCGCTCGGGCAGGAGTGCCTGAAATCCGGCGACCTCGTGACGGCCATCGACCACCTGCGCCAGGCCGTGGACCAGAATCCGCGCTACTCCGCCGCCTGGAAGGCGCTCGGCGAGGCCCATTCGCGCACCGGTTCGACCGAGCGTGCGGCCGAAGTCTACGAGCGCGGCATCGCGGCTGCGCGCGAGGCTGGCGACATCCAGGCCGCGAAGGAAATGGAAGTTTTCCTGAAGCGCCTGCGCAAGGCGCGGCCCGGATGAGCGCCGCGTTGCGCCGCGCGGGCGCGGACGACGCGCCGTCACTCGCCGTGATCGCGGAGCGCACATTCCGGGATGCATTCGGCGCGCACAACTCGCCCGACAACATGGACCTTCAGTGCGCGCGGCATTTCGGCCCGGACATCCAGGCGCGCGAGATAGCCGACCCCGGCCTCGTGACGACGCTCGCCCTCGAAGGGGGCCAGATCGTCGGCTTCACGCAGGTGACGCTCGCGAAGGCGCACGCGAGTGTCCCCGCGAAGCGCGCGGCGGAGCTCAATCGCATCTACGTCGTGGCCGAGCAGCAGGGCAAGGGCGTCGCGCAGGCCCTCATGCAGGGAGCGCTCGCAACCGCCGCGGCCGCTGGCGCTGACCGCCTCTGGCTCGGCGTTTGGGAGCACAATCCGAGGGCGATTGCGTTCTATCGGAAGTTCGGCTTTGAAATCGTAGGGGAGCACACCTTCATGCTCGGGCAGGAAAGACAGCGCGATATCCTGATGGCCGCCAGGATCGCCTGAAGTCATGTACGAATCCCGCAAGCAGCCGCTGCTGCCCCCCAGTGACTTCCTGCGCCGCTTGCTTGCCCACCTGGCCGCGGCCTGCGTGCTGCTGCTCGCTTCCATCGTGCTCGGGATGGCCGGCTACATGCACTACGAGCACCTCGCGCCGCTCGACGCCTTTCTCGACACCGCGATGCTGCTCGGCGGCATGGGTCCCGTGCACATTCCCGTGTCCGACGCTGGCAAGCTTTTCGCGGGCTGCTTCGCGCTCTACGCCGGGATCGTCTTCATTGCGACGGCGGCACTCCTGCTCGGTCCCGTGGCCCACCGCGTGCTGCATCGTTTCCACCTGGACAAGGACTGAGGCGATTCACCGATGATCGGCCTCCTGCAGCGGGTCGACGGTGCGTCCGTCACCGTGGACGGGACAGAAGTCGCGCACATCGGCAAAGGCCTGCTCGTGCTTGTCGGCGTCGAGCGCGGTGACGACGAGGCGACGGCGGAACGCCTGCTCGAAAGGCTCGTGAACTATCGCGTGTTCCCGGACTCGGAAGGCCGGATGAACCTCTCCATGCTGGACGCCGGCGCCGGGCTCCTCCTCGTTCCGCAGTTCACGCTCGTCGCCGATACCGCCAAGGGTCAGCGGCCCGGATTCAGCCGGGCGTCGCCGCCCGGCGACGCCGAGCGCCTGTTCGGATATATGGCAAAGCGGGCCGAAAACCGCGTTCCAGGCGCGCAATCGGGCCTATTCGGCGCCCATATGCGGGTGTCGCTCGTCAACGACGGGCCGGTGACTTTCTGGATCCGGGTACCCCCTCACGAAGGGCCGGAGGGGATTGGCGTATCATGATCCACAAGCGCCAGGTGCGCGGCCGGAGTCATTGACATGGGTATTGGTTTTCGCGAACTGCTCGTCATCCTGGCGATCGCGCTCCTCGTGTTCGGCGCGAAGAAACTGCGCAACATCGGCTCGGACCTCGGTGCCGCAGTGAAGGGCTTCAAGAAGTCCATGAACGAGGGCGATGACGAGGAAGCCGGCAAGAAGCTCTCGCAGGAAGCCCGTCCGGATGCGGATTTCAGCTCGGCCAAGGGCGACCGCGACAGCGCCGACTCCTCGAAGAACGCGTAAGGCGAAATGTTCGAGGTCGGCTTCACCGAGATCATCCTGATCCTCGGCATCGCGCTGTTGGTGCTGGGCCCCGAGAAACTCCCCAAGCTCGCGAACCAGGTCGGCCGCTGGGCCGGTCGTGCGCGCGCGATGGCGCGGCAGCTTCGCCAGCAGCTCGACGAGGAAGTGACGGTCATCAGCAAGGAGGACTTGAGTCCCTCCGGGAAGCGCCCGCCCGTGGCGCCGGCTGTCGTCACGCCGCCGCCCGCCATTCCGGAGCCACCCTCCGCCGCACCAGCGCCGCCGACTGCCCCGGCTGCTGACGAACCCGGCGAGACGCGCCCGTCATGAGCGAGGCAGAGGGCGAGGAGACTCTCGCCGAGAGTTCGTTGCTCTCGCACCTGCTCGAGCTCCGCGACCGGCTGCTCCGCGCGCTGATCGCGACCTGCGTGATCGCGGTGCCCTGCCTGTACTTTGCGAACGACATCTTCACGTGGCTCGCGAAGCCGCTGCGCGACCAGTTGCCCGCGGGCGCGCACCTCATCGCGACCTCGGTCGTCGCCCCCTTCATGACGCCGTTCAAGCTCGCGTTGCTCGCGGCGATCTACTTCGCGATGCCGGTGATCCTCTACCAGGTCTGGGCCTTCATCGCGCCCGGCCTCTACCGCCACGAGCGCCGCTTCGCGCTGCCCCTGTTCGTCTCGAGCGTGATCCTGTTCTACGCGGGCTCGGTCTTTTCGTATTTCATCGTGTTCCCCGTGATCTTCAATTTCTTCGTCATGACGACGCCCGTCGGCGTCGAGATGATGACGGACATGACGCAGTTCATGGATTTCGCCGTCCTGCTCTTCTTCGCGTTCGGCCTCGCATTCGAGATTCCGGTCGCGACCGTCCTGCTCGTGCGGACGGGGCTCGTGAAGCGCGAGGCGCTCACGAAGAACCGGGGCTACGTCATCCTTGGAATCTTCATCATCGCGGCCTTCCTCACGCCGCCCGACGCCGTCTCGCAGACGCTCATGGCGCTGCCCATGTATGCGCTCTACGAGGGCGGCGTCCTGATGTGTCGCATCCTCATCCGCGACAAGCCGGCCGATGCGGAGCGCGATCCGGCTTGATGTTGCACCGCGAGATGGCGGAGACTCGCCCGACTTCGGAGTAATGCCGCATGAGCAATGACCTGAACATCCCGTCGGGGACTTTCCTCGGCCATCCGAAGGGGCTGTATCTCCTGTTCGTCACGGAGATGTGGGAGCGCTTCAGCTACTACGGCATGCGGGCGCTCCTCGTGCTCTACGCCGCCGCCGCAACCCACGCCGTGAACCCCGGCCTCGGCTGGGCGGACGCGCAGGCGCTCACGCTCTACGCCTGGTACACGGGCTTTGTCTACCTGACGCCGCTCTTCGGCGGCTGGCTCGCCGACAACTACCTCGGCCAGCGCAAGTCCGTGATCATCGGCGGCCTCGTGATGGCGGCCGGGCAGTTCTTGCTCGCGGCGCCGCTCGACGAGTTGGGCATTACGCGCGCCTTTTCGCTCTCCGCGCTCGGCATTGCCTTTCCCGACGCGCCGACCGGCTTCTACCTCGGCCTGCTCCTGTTGATCCTCGGCAACGGGCTGTTCAAGCCGAACATCTCGACCATGGTCGGCGACCTTTATCCGCAGGGCGATGCGCGCCGCGACGGCGCATTCGTCATCTTCTACATGGGCATCAACACCGGCGCCTTCCTTGCACCGCTCGTCTGCTCGACGCTCGGTGAGGACCCTGCCTACGGCTGGCGCGTCGGATTCCTCGCCGCTGGCATCGGCATGTTGCTGTCGGTGATCATCCAGCTCGCCTTCGCGCAACGTTACATCGGCAACGTCGGCCGCGAACCGGCGGCGCGGCGCTCGCTGCGGATGGCGGGCGGCAGCAAGGTGCCGCTCACGAAAATCGAGCGCGACCGCATCCGCGTGATCTTCGTGATCTTTGTCTTCGTCGTGAGCTTCTGGGCGACGTTCGAGCAGGCCGGCGGCCTCATGAACCTCTTTGCCGAGCACTACACGGACCGCCAGGTCGGCTCCTTCCTCGTGCCGACCGGCTGGTTCCAGTCGCTGAATCCGCTCTTCATCGTGCTGCTTGGCATCCCGTTCTCGATGCTGTGGAGCCGGCTGGGCGCGCAGGGAAAGAATCCGCCGACGCCGGTCAAGATGTACCTCGGCCTCGCGCAGGTCGCGCTCGGATTCGTGTGCCTCGTGATCGCCGTGTTCGAGATGCAGCACTCGCCGGACGCGAAGTCGAGCATGCTCTGGCTGGTGCTTGCCTACTTCTTCCACACGACCGGCGAGCTCTGCATCAGCCCTGTCGGGCTCTCGATGGTGACGAAGCTCGCGCCGCTCCGCCTCGGCTCGCTGATGATGGGCGTCTGGTTCCTCGTCAACTTCGTCGGCAACACGCTCGCCGGCTACATCGGCGCGTTCACGGAGCACATGGGCGAGTACAACTGGATGATCAGCCTCGCGGCGGGCGTCGGCGTGCGCGCGGAGCACGCGGGGCTCCTCGGCGTTTTCGGCGGGCTCGCGGTCGCCTTGCTCGCATTCAGCTTCGTGCTGTGGATCATCTCCGGCCGCGTCGTCGAATGGATGCACGGCGCGGAAAAAGTCACTTCATAACGAGAACGAATCGAATGGGGGATCGCTCATGAACGCCCAAGACCCGGCGCAATTGACCGTACGCGCCATCGTCCTTTCGCTGATCCTCGCCGTGCTGCTGGCGGCGGCGAACGCCTACCTCGGCCTCTTCGCCGGGCTCACGGTCGCAACCGCGATCCCGGCTGCCGTCGTCTCGATGGGCGTGCTGCGCCTCATGGGCCGCTCGAGCATCCTCGAGAACAACATCGTCGCGACCGGCGCCTCCGCCGCCTCCTCGATTGCGGCGGGCACGATCTTCACCGTCCCTGCGCTCGTGATCATGGGCCACTGGACCCACTTCGAGTACTGGTGGGTGGTCGCGATCGCAGGCCTCGGTGGCCTGCTCGGCGTGTTGTTCTCCGTGCCGCTCCGCCGCACGCTGATCCTCGACCAGGGACTGCAGTTCCCGGAAGGCGTCGCGACGGCCGAAGTGCTGAAGGTCGGCCAGGACCCGGGCCGCGGCCTCAAGGCGCTCGCCATGGCGGCCGGCTCCGGCGCGATCTTCAAGCTGATGCTGTCTGGCCTGCGGCTCTCTCCCGAGTCCTTCGCGATCGCGCGTTACTTCGGCGACCGCACGATCGGATTCTTCGGCATCAACCTCTCGCCCGCCCTGCTCGGCGTCGGCTTCATCGTGGGATTCAACATCGGCTGCCTGATGCTCTCGGGCGGCGCGCTGTCCTGGTGGGTCTTCATCCCGTTCTACAACAACTTCATGATCGACCAGAATCCGGACCTTGCGGCGCAGCTCGTCGGCCTCCCGGCCGCGGACGCCGCAGGCCTCATCTGGAGCAAGGAGATCCGCTACATCGGCGTCGGCGCGATGCTGATCGGCGGCCTGTGGTCGCTGTGGTCGCTGCGCAAGTCCCTGCTCTCCGGCGTCAAGACCGGCATGTCCATGAAAGGCGGCTCGATGGCGGGCGTCCCGCACACCGAGCGCGACCTGCCCATGAAGGCGATCATGATCGGCATCGTGCTCTTCGTGCTGCCGCTTTTCGCGCTCTACTACGCGGTGGTGGGCAGCCTCGGGATCGCGTTCACGATGGCCGTGATCATGGTGATCGCCGGCTTCGTGTTCTCGTCCGTCAGCGGCTACATGGCGGGCCTCGTCGGCTCCTCGAACAACCCGGTCTCCGGCATCACGATCTCGACGATCCTGTTCGCCTCGCTCGTGCTGCTCGCGATCATGGGTCACGGCTCGACCGTCGGTCCGGTCGCCGCGATCATGATCGGCGCGGTGACCTGCTGCGCGGCGGCGGTTGCCGGCGACAACCTGCAGGACCTGAAGGCAGGCCAGCTCATCGGCGCGACGCCCTGGCGCCAGCAGGTGATGATCGGCATCGGCGCGCTCGCCTCGGCCGCGGTGATGGCGCCCGTGCTGAACCTCCTGCTCGAGGCAAATGGCATCGGCACGCCGGCCTTCCCCGGCGCGACGCCGCTCGCGGCGCCACAGGCGACGCTCATGGCATCGGTCGCGAGCGGCATCTTTGGCGGCGGCCTGCCCTGGAACATGATTGCGATCGGCGCTGTCGTCGGCGCCCTGACGATCGCGCTCGACGAGTGGCTGAAGGCGCGCGGCGCGAGCTGGCGCTCGCCGGTGCTCGCGGTCGCAGTCGGCATCTACCTGCCGCTCGAGTTGTCGACCCCGATCTTCGCCGGCGGCCTGATCGCGGAACTCGCGACGCGCTGGCACCGGAAGCGCAACCCGAGCGGCGATCCCGAGATCCTCAAGCAGATGGGGCTGCTGTTCTCCGCGGGCCTGATCGCGGGCGAGGCCCTGATCGGCGTGCTGATAGCGATCCCGATCGCGGCGACGAAGAACGCGGACGTGCTCGCCGTTCCGGCGAACCTGCAACCCGGGCAATGGGCCGGGCTTGCGGCGCTCGGCCTGATCGGCTGGTGGATGTACATCGTTTCGACCAAGCAGGCGAAGCACTGATCGAAGCGCACGCTCCCCGCGGTCGAATTGCCACCGCCCTGGCGATCGTCTACCTCGTCTGGGGCTCGAGCTTCATTGCGACCAAGGTCATGGTAACCGACGAGCCGCCGCTGCTCGCGGCAGGCTTGCGATTCACGGCCGCGGGAATTCTTCTCACCGCATTCTCCTTCTGGCGCTACGGTCCGCCCGTGCTCACGCGTACCGAGGTCCGGCACCTCCTACTGATGGCCTTCCTGGCCGTGCTGTTCAGCAATGCCTGCCACGTGATCGCGATGCAGTTCGTGCAGTCGAACACTGCGGCGCTCCTGAATGCGACGCCCGCACTCTGGATCGCCTGGCTCGGCACTTTCGGGCCGCGCCGGAAGGCGCTCACCGCGGCGCAGAAGATCGGCCTTCTCGTCGGCCTCGCGGGCGTCCTGATGATCCTCGCGCCGAAAGGCGGATTTCACGTGGCCGGGCTCGGCTGGCAGCTCCTGATCCTGCTCGGCTGCCTGTCCTGGTCGCTCGGCACGATTTACCACCGGAACTCGGCCGCCGTGAATCCGCCGCTCATGTTCGTCGCGCTGCAGATGCTGGCGGGCGGAATCGGGCTCCTGGCCGTCGCGCTCGCCGCGGGCGAGACCTTGTCGCTGGACTGGACGCCGCGCGCGGTCCTTGCGTTTCTCTGGCTCACGTTCGCAAGTTCCTGCCTGGCCTATTCCGCCTATGCCTGGCTCACGGTTCACACGACGCCCGTGATGGTCGGTTCCTACGGCTACGTCTGTCCCGCCGTCGCGGCGCTGCTCGGCTGGCTCCTGCTCGGCGAGACGCTCGCCGCGGCGCAGATCGCCGGCATGGTCGTCATTCTCGCGGGAATCGCGCTCGTGACCGGCTACTGGCGGCCGCTGCCGCCGCGCCAGCCCACGGCCACGGGAGTCCGTGAATGAAAAAACTGCTGCTCATCGCCGTCGTCGGCGCGGTTCTCATCTATCTCAATCACGGGCAAGCGCCGGCGCCGTCCGCCCCGGCGTCCGGCGGCGAGTCCACCGCCGATGATTTTTCGTCCCAGCAGAGCGGCGCCCTGGTCACGGGTGAGGGACAAGTCTCGCGCATCCTGGGCGACGACAGCATCGGCGACCGACACCAGCGCTTCATCCTGCGGCTCCCGTCGGGCCAGACCGTGCTGATCGCGCATAACATCGACATCGCACCGCGCATCGAGGGGCTCAACGTCGGCGACACGGTGTCGTTTCACGGCGCGTTCGAGTGGAACGACAAGGGCGGCGTCGTGCATTGGACGCACCATGACCCGCAGGGCTCACATGAATCCGGCTGGCTGAAGCACGCCGGGCGGATGTACCAGTGAACGCCGGAGACGAAGGCATGGACGAGCACGAAAAACCCGAGCACGATCCAGCGCGCCGCAGCTTGCTGCGCCAGTCGCTGGCGCTCGCCGGCATGGCGGCACTCGCGTCGCCGGTTGGGAGAGTATCGGCAGCGAGCGCCCCTGCGCCTGAATCGTCGTCGGATCCGCATCCCTCGCTCGGGCGCACGCTGAAGCGCATCGCGTTCGGCTCCTGCGCCGAAGTCGACAAGCCGCAGCCGGTCTGGGATCCGGTGCTTGCCCGGAAGAATGACCTCTTCATCTTCCTCGGCGACAACATCTACGGCGACACGCGCGACATGTCGGTGCTGTCCGCGAAGTACGCGAAGTTCGCGGCGATTCCGGGCGTTGCGCGGCTGCGCGCGACGACGCCGGTGGTCGCGATCTGGGATGACCATGACTATGGCGAGAACGACGCCGGCGGCGACTACCCGATGAAGGAGCAATCGCGGGAGGTCTTCCTCGACTTCTGGCAGGAGCCGGCCGACTCGCCCCGGCGCGAGCGCAACGGTGTCTATGCATCGTACGTCTTCGGGCCGCCGGGCCAGCGCGTGCAGGTCATCCTGCCGGACCTGCGCTACAACCGCACCGCACTGACGCCGCGCGAACTCGGAGACGCCGACTACAAGACCTGGGCCCAGGCCCGCATGGCTTCCGGCCAGCCGTTGCCAGGGCCGTACGTTCGCAATCCGGACCTCCAGGCGACCATGCTCGGCGAACGGCAGTGGCAATGGCTCGAGCGCCAGCTCGAAGTCCCGGCTGAGGTCCGCCTGTTCGGGTCGAGCGTGCAGGTGCTCGCCGATTCCACCGGCTGGGAGGCCTGGTCCAATTTCCCGCACGACGAGCAGCGGCTCATCGACCTGATCCGCCGCAAGCGCGCGAACGGCCTCGTCTTCCTGAGCGGCGACATCCACTACGCCGAACTGTCGAAGCTGGACGTCAACGTCCCGTACACGCTGTGGGACCTGACCTCCAGTGGCCTGACCGAGGAATGGCACGTGCCGACGCCGAATGCGAACCGCGCAAGTGAGGTCATCGCCGACGCGAACTTCGGTTATGTCGACATCAACTGGCAGGGCGCGGCCACAAAGCTCACGCTGGGCATCGTCGATGCCACGGGCAGGACGCGGATGACCCGGGACCTTGAGCTCGCGAGCCTCACGGCGTGACCGCCGTGCGGCCCGTGCGCGCGGCGTTCTTCGATCTCGACGGCACACTGGTCGACAGCGAAATCCACACGGATCGCGCGATCAGCGTCGTCACGGCGCGCCATGGCGTTCCCGACTTCGCGCTGCCGCATTCCGACACGCGGGGCCGCACCTGGCTGCACGTTGCACAGAGGATCCGAACGCTGACGAAGGTCGATGTGCCTGCGGACCGGCTGGCCGACGAGCTGCTGGTCCTGTGGATGGAGCTCGCGACGGACGTGAAGCCGATTCCCGGCGCACCGGAAGCGGTGCGCGCCGCGGCCGCCAGCAAGCTGAAGCTCGGCGTCGTGTCGGGGAGCCCGCGCTCGGTCATCGACTCGTTCCTGGAAAAGCTCGGGGTCGCAGGCCTGATCGACCGGCGCGCGCGCATCGGAGGCGACGTCGTCAGCCACGGCAAACCGCATCCCGAGGGATTCCTGCTCGCGGCACAGGCATTCGATCTCGATCCGGCTGATGCGCTCGTGTTCGAGGACAGCCAGGCGGGGCTCCTGGCCGCGAGGGCCGCCGGCATGCGCTCCGTCTTCATCACCTGCTGCGCCTCCGATGTTCCGGCGAATTCCCTGCTCGCGACCGCCTGCTGCACGCATTACCAGTCATTGCCGGTGCGCTTCTGGGACGGCGTGGCGGACGGCAGCCTCGACATCGCGGGGCGGTCATTCACGTGAACGGGCCGCATCCGCATCTGCTTCGTCGCTACCGCGCGCAGCTATTCACCGCGACCTGGCTCTCCTATTGCGGCTTCTACCTCGCGCGCAAGGTCTATGCGGTCGTCAAGCATCCGCTGAAGGACCAGTTCGGCCTCGATGACGTCCAGGTCGCCTGGCCGTGGACCATCTATCTCATCACCTACATGCTCGGGCAGTTCGTCGCCGTGTGGCTCGGGCGGCGCATGGAAAGCCGGCGCGTGCTCGCCTGGGGCATGTGCGTCGCCGCAGCCTGCAACATCGTGCTTGGATGGCTGGTCGATTCGCACGTCGCGAGCGTGTTCCTGTGGATGTGCGTCACCATGGGCATCCACGGCCTCGCTCAGGCGACGGGCTGGCCGCACAACGTCGCCCTGTTCGCAAACTGGACGCGCCGTTCCGAGCGCGGAACTCTGTTCGGCATCTGGGGCAGCTGCTACCAGGTCGGATCGATTGCCGGCAAGGCGCTGGCCGGATTCCTGCTCGGCTGGCTGGGTATGGCCTGGTCGTTCTACGGCTCGAGCATCGTGCTGCTCGCGTTCACCCTTTACTTCGCCATTTATGCGCACGAGCGGCCGCAGTCGGTGGGGCTGTCGCTCGACGATGATGCGGAGCCCGACGTCGCTCCACCCGAACTGGGCGGGGAAACCTCCGCCCGCGAGCCTCCATTGCCGCCGGGTTTTGTCACGTCCATCGTCGCGATGGGCCTGATCTACATTGGCCTCCGGTTCGTGCGCTACGCGCTCGACAGCTGGTCCACGCTGATCCTCGGCGAGCAGTTCGGCATGACGACGACGGTGGCCGCTTACTGGTCGACGGCATTCGACTGGATCGGATTCGCAGGGATCGTCGTCGCCGGCTACTGGTCCGACCGTATGCCAGGCTCGCGACGGACGCCCGTGATCTTCTGGATGACCGCAGGCTGCCTGGTCTTCACGGCCGCCATGTGGCTGGTCGGCTTGTCCTCGCCGGTGCTGTTCATCGCGCTCCTCGGCCTGATCGGCTTCACGGCGATGGGCCCGGACTCGCTGCTCTCCGGAGCCTGCGCGATGGACGTCGGCAGCCGCCGCCAGGCCGTTCTCGCTGCGGGCGTCATCAACGGTTTCGGATCGATCGGCCCGATCCTCCAGGAGCCCGCGATCGGCTGGCTGAAGCAGACCCACGGCGTCCACGCCGTGTTCCTGCTGCTGGTGATCATCGTCTTCGTGACGACCGTCGCCACCGGCCTGCTCGCCCGATACGAGCGGCGGCGCGGGATCTAGTCCGCCGCGAAGGACAACTCGCGCGCGAGCCGCGCGACGAGCGCGCGGTTGCCGAACAGCGCGTCGAACTTGCCTGCCTTCCTCGAGCGGCGGATGAGCGAGGTACCGCCGGCCGCCTCGACGATCGCCTGTGTCGCACGGATGTCCCAGGGATTGAGCGCAGGTTCGATCATCGCGCCGAGCGCGCCCTCGATCGTGAGCCCGTGGCCGAAACAGTCCGTGTAGCCGCGGACGTACCCGTGCAGCGCGACGAGGCGTTCGAACATCGGACGCAGGCCCGCTTCGTCGAACTGCGCGACGTCACCCGTGCCCAGGATCGTGTCCTTCAGCGCGACGGTCGCTGGCAGCATGATCGCGCGGCCGTTTCGGGTCGCGCCGAGGCCGCGGGCGCCGGCATAGGTAACGCCGAGTATCGGCAGGTGGATCACGCCGAGAAGCGCGCTGCCGTCCGTCGTGTCCTCGAGGCCGATCATCGAGCCGAAGAGCGGGATGCCGCGCACGAAGGAGCGCGTGCCGTCGATCGGGTCGACCGTCCAGCGATAGCGCGTGCCCGTCCCCGAAAGCCCTTCTTCCTCGCCGAGGATGTCGAATGTTTCGGACGCGGCCAGCAGGTGCCGGCGGATCACCGCCTCCGCTTCCTGGTCGGCCAGCGTCACCGGCGAACCGTCCTGCTTCTCGCGCAGGCCGAAATCCGCGCTGTTGAAGTATTTCCGGATGCAAACCGACGCGGCGAGCGCCGCATCGATGGCAGTTTGCAGGAGCGGCTGCAGCGCCTGCGTCACGGGTATTTCTTGTCGACGGCTCCGCGAACCAGGTGGGTGTCGTAGACCAGGATCACGGACGCGATGTGCCCGGTCGCCGGGTCGAAGTTGAAGACGTCCGCGCAATCGAACGAGACCCGGGTGCCGTCTTTCAGCGACCAGTCGTAGTGGTAGTAGGCGACTGCCCGCAGATGGCCTTCGGCGCTGACGAGGACGTCATGCACGGTGAGCCTGGAGGCGCCCGACGCGCTCGCGACCTTCTCGACGAAGTCGCGCACCGGCAGCCGGCCCAGGAAGGGCGACTCCACCCAGCCGTCCGCCACGAACAGCGCGGCCGCCTTGTCGGCGTCCCCCGCCTCGAGTGCCTGCAAATATTTACGTACGGCTTTCTGCATGATTCACTCCCGTGGTCAGGTAATTCGCGCACCCTGGCGCTTCAGTTCGGCCTGCACGAGCGCAATGTCGAGGCCGTCGAACGGATGCCCGGTCTTGAATGAGATGGCCGCGGCGACGCCCGCGCCCTGGCCGCTCACGGTGCAGCACATCATGTTCCGCACCGCCGCATGCGACACCTTGTCGCCGCCGATGCAGCGGCCCGCGGCGATCAGCTGCCCGACCCCGCGCGGCACGAGCGAGCGATACGGCACGTGGAAGTAGCGACCCGTCGTCGGCAGGATCAGGAGTCCGTACCCGTCGATGAATTCCGGGAAGATCCCGACCGAATCCTCGAAGCGCCCCTGCTCGCGCACGTCGGCCGCAGTCAGGTTGTACAGCGCGTCGATCTTGCGCGTGTCGCGGATGCCGAGCGTCATGCCGAAATTGCGCAGCTTCGCGTCCTCGCATCCCGGCATGAAACCGCGCAGCGCCGCAACCGCATGGACTGCCTGCCGCCGGCCCTCGATCTCCCCGCGGGTGAGGTCGGCAGGATCGGTGCCATCGCATTCCGGGAGGTGAATGAGGTTGAGATACGTAAGGTCGCCCTGGTCGCTCACCGCGCCCCAGGTGCCGGCGAGCGTCGCGAGCGACGCGGGAATGAGGCCTGCGGCGACGGCCTGCTTGAAGGGCTTGCGCAGGAACGGCGAGAAGAGCTCGTCCTCCTTGCCGCTCGTCTCGATGTTCCACTCGCCGTTGCCCATCCAGTCGCGGTAGGTCTGGGGATCGGCTTTGACGGCGTCGATGAAGCGCCGCTTGTTGACGCCCGTCATCGAGAACATGACGGACGCGGACATCATCTCCTCGCGCGGCGTCTTGCGAACTGGCGCGCCCGCGCGCGTGACGACGTCCGCATCGCCGGTGGCATCCACGACGCGCTGCGCCAGGATCGCCTCGCGGCCCGCCTTGCTCTCGGTGATGACCCCGCAGATGGCGCCGTCCCGCAGGATGGGCGCGACGAACGGGCGATGCAGCATCGGCTGGACACCCGCTTCCTGCACCAGCACGTCCGCGACGTACTTGAACATCTCGGCATCGAGCGCGTGGCTGATCGACTGCGGCTCCGGCATCGCGGCGCCCATCGCCTTGGCCCGTTCCTCGAACTCGATGCCGATGCCCTCGCTGTCAACAGTCTGCTCGTGCCGGTACCAGGCAAAGCCCTCGACGCCGACCTGTGTGATGTTCCCGCCGAAGCAGCCGTTCCGCTCGAGCAGCGTGGTGCGAACACCGGCGCGGGCGGCGGCGAGCGCCGCAGACAGGCCGCCCGGACCGCTGCCCACGACGAGCACGTCGGTCTCGTGGACGACGTCGATCTCGCGCGCGGCTTCAGGGATTCGCTGCATGACCTGTCCAGTCGATCGGACGCACTTCAGGCACGATGACGAGCCAGGCCACGACGCCGAAGAGCGCCACCGCGCCGGCGACGATCAACGCCGAAGTGTAATGGCCGCTCTGCTGCACCAGGTATCCGGTCACGACCGGCGCCGTCATGCCGGCCGCATTGCCGACGGCATTCTGCAGGCCCATCCAGCGTCCGGTCGCGCGCGGGCCTGCAAAGGTCTGCGTCACCGAAGGATTGGACGGGCTGTTCATGCCGTCCATCACGCCCGTCAGGAGCAGGATCGCGGCGCCCGCGGCGAGTCCCGACACGCGCGTACTCGCGATCAGGCAGAGCCCCACGCCCGCGCTGCTGAGGACGAGCGCCGTCTTGTACGCGCGATTCAGGCTCGCGCCGCGCGAGACCCATCGGTCGAGCAGCCACCCGGTCAGCAGCACGCTCGCGCCGTCGAAGACATAGAACGCGCTTGCCATAGGCGCCATCTCGGCGACGGAGAGTCCGCGCTCATTGACGAGATAAAGCGGAAGCCAGGAGAACACGAAGTAAAAGGCATAGTTGCCGCAGAATGTGCCCATCATCCCGCCCCACAACGCACGCTGCCGCAAGATTGCCGCGTACGGCGGGTCGCCGCCCGCCTGCGTCGGCGCAGCCACGCCCTGCGGGCTCTTCATCCAGCGACGCCAGAAGATCAGCCAGAGCATCGAGGCGAGCCCCATGACCAGGAACATCGCGCGCCATCCGTAACGGACCATGATGAGCCCGCCCAGCAGGGTGCCGAAGGCCGGCCCGATCACGGAGCCGAACTGCATCGTCGCGGTCGCGCGCGCACGCTGAGTCGCCGCGACGTTCCGCGACAACAGGCTGAGCGCACTCGGGTAAAACGTGGACTCGCCCACGCCCATCAGGAGTCGAAGCGCGACCAGCGACGCGAGCCCGCCGACGACGCCCGCGAACGCGGTTGCGAGACTCCACAGCAGGAAACCACCGGCCAGCACGCGCGCCGGCCCGAAACGATCCGCGCACCAGCCTGCCACCGGCTGCATCGGGGCATAGGCCCAATAGAATGCGGCAAGAACCCAGCCCATCTCGATCGACGAGAGGCTGAGTTCCTTCTCGAGCAGCGGCGCGGCGATGGCAATGCTGCCGCGATCGACATAATTGATCAGCAGCGCCACGGCCAGCAGGGCGACGAGCCCGAGCGGTGCGCGCAAAGGCGCGGAACCTGCGTTCAATTCCACCCCGGCATCATACGCATCCGTGATTGCGAACGCGGAGGACGAACGCTAGGCTGAAATTGCGACGACCTCCATGAACCGCCCCCGCCACATTCTCGCCATCGACCAGGGCACGACCTCGACGCGCAGCATCGTGTTCGATGACCAGGGCCGCGTCGTTTCGATCGCGCGCCGGGAGTTGCCGCAGCACTATCCGGCCGCCGGCTGGGTAGAACATGATGCCGAGGATATCTGGCGCGACACGCTCGCGACGGCCCGCGAGGCCATTGACCGCAGCGGCTGCGGCCTTCAGGGCATCGCCGCCATCGGCATCACGAACCAGCGCGAAACGGCGGTCGTGTGGGAACGCAGCTCCGGCAAGCCGATTCATCGGGCCATCGTCTGGCAGGATCGCCGCACGGCTGCGGAATGCCTGCGCCTCCTGCAGGACGGCGCGGAGGACCTGGTCCGGCAGCGCACGGGATTGCTGCTCGATCCCTATTTCTCGGGCACGAAAATCGCCTGGCTGCTGGACGAAGTCGCCGGCGCGCGGGCACGTGCCGAGCGCGGGGAGCTCGCCTTCGGGACTATCGATGCGTTCCTGCTCTGGCGGCTGACGGGTGGCCGCGTGCACGCGACCGACGTGACGAACGCGTCGCGCACGATGTTGTTCGACATCCACCGGGGGGATTGGGATGAAGACTTGCTGCGGCTCATCCGGGTCCCCCGCGCGCTGCTGCCGCAGGTGAAGGACAGCAGCACCATCTATGGCGAGACCGCAGCGGGCGTGTTCGACCGGCCCATTCCGATCGGCGGCATCGCCGGCGACCAGCAGGCGGCGCTGATCGGCCAGGCCTGCTTCGAGCCCGGGATGGTGAAATCCACCTACGGCACCGGCTGTTTCCTCCTGCTCAACACCGGCGACAAGCCCGTGCCCTCGAATAACCGGATGCTGACGACGCCGGCTTATCGCATCGGCGGCCGCACGACCTACGCGATGGAGGGCTCGATCTTCGTCGCTGGCGCCGCGATCAAGTGGCTGCGCGACGGGCTCAATCTCATTGGCAACGCGGCAGAAACCGCCGCACTCGCGTCTCGTGTGCCGGACAGCCACGGCGTCTACATGGTGCCGGCGTTCGTCGGCCTCGGTGCGCCGCACTGGGTGCCGGAGGCGCGCGGCCTGATCTGCGGCCTGACGCTCGATGCGACCGGCGCACATCTTGCGCGGGCGACGCTCGAGTCCGTGGCGTATCAGACGCTCGACCTGGTCACCGCCATGGCCGGCGACGGGGCGCAGCCCGCTGCGTCAATCCGTGTGGACGGCGGCATGGCGGCCAACGACTGGTTCTGCCAGTTCCTGTCGGACACGCTCGATGCGCGCGTCGATCGGCCCGCGGAGCTCGAGACGACGGCGCTCGGCGCCGCATACCTTGCGGGCCTTGCAACCGGAGTGTGGCCGAGCCTTCAGTCCGTCGCCGCAACCTGGTCGGCGAATGCCCGCTTCACGCCTGCCATGGACGCCGGGCGACGGGCGGAAAACATCGCGGGATGGAAGACGGCGCTTCGCAGGGCACTTGCACGCTGATGGATCGCGGGACTCGCTAGTGGTCTACGACCTGCTCATCGTCGGCGGCGGAATTCATGGCGCAGGCATTGCGCGCGACGCTGCGGGCCGCGGCCTTCGCGTGATGCTCCTCGAGCAGGACAGCCTCGCGCGCCACACGTCGTCCGCGTCCTCCAAGCTGGTGCATGGCGGCCTGCGCTACCTCGAGTACCTGCACCTGCGCCTGGTTCGCGAGTCGTTGATGGAGCGCGAGAAACTTCTCGCCATTGCCCCGCACCTCGTTAGGCGCAAGCGGTTCGTGCTGCCCTACCGGAACTGGCTGCGGCCGGCCTGGGCAGTCCGCCTCGGGCTTTTCCTCTACGACCGACTCGGCCGCGGCAGCACGCTTGAATCCTCCGAACACATCCGCTTTGCGACGTCGCCGTACGGCGCGCCGCTGCGGCCAGCCCTCAAGTCCGGCTTTGCCTACTCCGATTGCACGGTCGACGACAGCCGGCTCGTCATCCTGAACGCGAAGGATGCGGCTCTGCGCGGAGCCGATATTCGGGTCGGCCATCGCCTGGTGCGCGCGACACGACAGGGTAGCGAGTGGCGCGCCGACATCCGTTGCGCGGCGACCGGTGCATCGCAGGTCGTGAACGCACGAGCCCTGGTCAACGCGGCGGGGCCCTGGGTGGCCGAACTGCTCGACGGGGCACTCGGAATCAAGGGCCGCCAGCCGGTGCGCCTCGTCAAGGGAAGCCACATCGTCGTGAAGCGCCTCTACGAGGGCGAGCACGCTTACGCGCTCCAGCACACGGACCGGCGCCTCGTGTTCGTGATCCCCTATCTGGATGACTACACGCTGATCGGCACCACCGACGTTCCCTGGCGCGGTGCGCCTGGAGCGGCGGCGATCGATCCGGAGGAGACACAGTATCTGTGCGAGGTCGTGAACCGCAGTTTCCAGCGGCAGATCGGCCCGGCCGATGTCGTCTGGAGCTACGCCGGCATCCGCGCGTTGCAGGACGATGGTGAAGCGAAAGCCTCGGCCGTCACACGCGACTACGTACTCGAGCTGGATGCCGCTGCCGGCTGCGCACCGCTTCTCTCGGTGATTGGCGGAAAGATCACGACCTACCGGCGCCTCTCGGAACTCGCGCTCGAAAGACTGGCGCCTCACCTCGGCGCGATGCGCGAACCGTGGACCTCCTCGGCGCCGCTGCCGGGCGGCGATTTTGCGGATGGCGATGTCGATGCCTTCGTCGCCCTGCTGCGCCGCCGCTGGCCGTTCCTGGGCGACGCTGAAAGTCGCCGCCTGGCCGGCGCCTACGGCACGCGCTGCTTGCGGCTGCTCGAGCGGGTTCAATCCCGGGCGGACATGGGCGAGGAGTTCGGCGGCGGCATGACGCGCATCGAGATCGACTACCTGGTGCGCGAGGAATGGGCGCGTTCAGCGGAAGACGTCGCATGGCGGCATTCGAAGACTGGCCTGCGCGCCACCGCCGCGGACCTGCAGCGGCTGCGCGACTACGTCGGGAAATGAGTCAGGTGCGGTGGCGCAGCGTCAGCGAGACGAAGAAGATCGTGAGCGCGCAGCAGGCGACCATCGTGATGAACACGCCGCTCCAGTCCCAGCGGTCCGCGATCCAGCCGACGCCCGTGCCCGCGATCGCCGAGCCGAATACGTAGCCGAAGAGGCCGGTGAGCCCGGCGGCCGTGCCGGCGGCCTTCTTGGGCACGAGGTCGAGCGAATGCAGGCCGATCATCATGATCGGCCCGTAGATCAGGAAGCCGATCGCGAACAGCGCCGCGTAGTCGATCCAGAGCGGGCCGTGCAGGTTCAGCCAGTAGACGACGACACCGACGAGGGTCAGCGCCATGAAGATCATCGTCATCGGCGCGCGCCGGCCCTTGAACCAGCGGTCCGAGAGCCAGCCGCAGGCGATCGTGCCCGGGATCGCGGCGAGTTCGTAAAGCGCGTAGCCCGTACTCGATTCGTCCAGTGAAAACCCTTTCGCCGTCTGCAGGTACGTCGGTATCCAGTTCACGACGCCGTAGCGGACGAAATAGGCGAAGGCGTTCGCGACCGCGATCGCCCACAGCAACTTGTTGGGCAGCACGTACTTGAGGAATATCTCCCGGAACGGCAGCGTCTCCTCGGCGGCTTCGCTGTAGCCCTCCGGATAATCGTTCTTCCACTTCTCGACCGGCGGCAGTCCGCGCGACTGCGGCGTGTCCTCCAGCAGAAGGAAGGCGGCGATTGCGATCACGGCGGCGACCGCCGCGTTGAAATAGAACATCGCTCCCCAGGCGCCGAAGAGCACGAATCCGTAGTACGCGAGCTTCGCGACCAGCGCGCCGCCGACGTTGTGCGCCGTGTTCCAAGTCGAGACCGTGAGCCCTCGCTCCTTGAGGCTGAACCAGTGCACCATGGTCTTGCCGCAGGGCGGCCAGCCCATGCCCTGCACCCACCCGTTCAGCGTCATCACGGCGATGATGGCGACGAGCGATCCCGCCAGTGCGTCCCAGAGGCCGAAGGCCGCCATGAGGGCACTCGACAGGAGGAGCCCGAGCGGCAGGAAGAACTTCGGATTGCTGCGGTCCGAGACCGATCCCATCAGGAACTTGGAGATCCCGTAGGCAATCGAGAGTGCGGTCATCGCAGTGCCGAGCGCGGCCTTGCTGTACTCCGGGTGCGACGCGAGCAGGTCGGGGATCGCGAGTGAGAGGTTGTTGCGGACGAGGTAGTAGCCCGCGTAGCCGACGAAGATGCCGATGAAGACGCGCCGGCGCAGGCGCCGGTACTCGGGATCCACGCGCGCGGCCGGAAGCTCCGGCGCAAACGCCGCCGGCCTCAGGAAGCCGATCATTTCGCCGCTGTCGGCGGCGGCACGGCGATGCCCTTCGACACGAGCAGCGCGCGGAGGACGTCCGGGCGATCGGTGATCATCCCGTCCACGCCTGCAGCCAGCGCGTTCGCCATGTCCTTCGGATCGTTCACGGTCCACGGAATCACCGTGAGGCCGAGCGCATGCGCCTCGGCAATCACGGCCGGCGTGAGGTCGAGCGCGTCCGGCGACCACACTTTCGCGCCGATGGCGACGACCGCTTTCGGCACCGAACCGCCATGGTCGTCCACGTCGATCCCGCCGAGCCAGGGCGAAGCGCCGGGCTTGCCGGCCTCCACCGTGTCGTAGCCCGGCTGCTGGTCGGTCAGCGCGACGGTCGTGATCTCCGGCGCGATCGTGCGCATGAGGGCGAGCGTGCGCCAGTCGAAGGACTGGATCGTGACGCGCCCCGTCATACCCGCCTCGCGGATCACGGCGACGATTGCCTCGACCATCGCCTTTGGCTCCACCGTCAACGCCGGCTGCAACGGATCGATCTTGGTCTCGATGTTGAGGCGCACGGTCCGGTTGCCTCTCTTCTCGACGAGCGCGAAGAGGTCCTTGAGCCGCGGGATGCGCTCGCCGTCCACGGCTTGCTGGTCCGGAAACCGGGCGGCGTAATCACTTCC
>DATBSX010000075.1:0-9290 GCA_036559565.1 Steroidobacteraceae bacterium
GGTGATCACGCACGGCGCGAACCCGGGGCTCGTCTCGCATTTCGTGAAGCAGGCGCTGCTCAACGTCGCCGAAGACACGGGCTTCGATGCAGGCACTCCGCAGAGCCGCGACGACTGGGCGAACATCGCCAAGGGACTCGGCGTCAAGGTGATCCACATCGCCGAGCGCGACACGCAGGTCTCGAGCCAGCCGAAGATGCCCGGCGAGTTCGTCAACACCTGGTCGGTGGACGGATTCGTCAGCGAAGGCAGCCAGCCGGCCGAGCTCGGCTGGGGCACGCACGAGCGGCACTTCCCGCGCGACGGCCGCCAGCATGACTTCGGCCGCAAGAGCGCGATCTACCTGACGCAACCGGGCTGCGCGACGCGCGTGCGCACCTGGACGCCGGAGGCGGGGCATTTCCACGGCTTCCTGATCACGCACGGCGAGGCGATCTCGATCTCGGACTTCCTGACGGTGCGGCAGAACGACCGCGCCGTGTACCGGCCGACTGTGCACTACGCTTACCACCCGTCGGACAATGCCGTGCTCTCCGTGCACGAATTCAGCGGGCGCAATTTCCAGCTCCAGGAAAAGAAGCGGATCATGATGGGCGACATCACGTCGGGCATCGACGAGCTCGGCGTGCTGCTCGCGGGCCACGGGAAGAACGCGTACTGGTACGGCTCGCAGCTCTCCATCCAGGAAGCGCGCAAGCTCGCGCCCTACAACAGCGCGACCTCGCTGCAGGTCACGGTCGCGGCGCTCTCCGGGATGGTCTGGGCGATCGAGAACCCGGCCGCCGGCGTCGTCGAGCCGGACGACATCGACTTCCGCCGGAACCTCGAGGTCTGCCGGCCCTACCTCGGGCCGGTCGTCGGCAAGTACACGGACTGGACGCCGCTGTTCGACCGCGGTCGCCTCTTCCCCGAGGACCTCGACGAAAGCGATCCCTGGCAGTTCAAGAACATCCGCGTCGTCTGATCACTCGTAGTCGATGGCGGTGATTTCGATCGTGACGGCGCCCGCCGGCAGCACGACCTCGAGTTCGTCACCGACGCGCTTGCCGAGGAGGGCGCGGCCGAGCGGCGAGTCCATGCTGACGTAGCCGGGCTCGCGGTCGAACTCGTCCGGCCCGACGATGCGGTGGCGCCGTGAGTCGCCGTTCGCTCCTTCAATCGTGACCCAGGCACCGAAGAACACCCGGCTGCGGTCGCAAGGCGTCTCCGAGACGACCTTCAGGCCGTCCAGGCGCCCGCGCAGGAAGCGCACGCGCCGGTCGATCTCCCGCAGGCGGCGCTTCCCATAAATGTATTCGGCGTTTTCCGAGCGGTCGCCCATCGCCGCCGCCTCGGACACGGCTTTCGTGACCGCGGGGCGTTCCACCAGCCACAGCTCGTCGAGCTCAACTCGCAGGCGCCGGGCCCCTTCCGGGGTGGCGTACTTGGAACCGGGCCGTGGTCGACTTGTAACCATATGACTGGAAAGGCTTTTTAGATTCAACTAAATCGGCTGCCCAAACTGTGGCGCGGTTCACGCCCGGCCTGCAAGGGGGCCTATAGCCTTGAGGCCGTAATTTCTGCCTACGTCAGTATCCCCTAGCGGACTTCCTTCCCTTCACCGAAAGTCCGCACTTCAGCCCCGGGCCAAAATCCCGGGGCTTTTTTTCGCCCCGCTACAATGTCGCCGTGACGGCGCCGCCCGTTTTCAAGGACCACTTCTCCGGCCAGTCGGACGCGTACCAGAAGTACCGTCCCGACTATCCACCTGCGCTCTTCGAATGGCTGGCCGGGCAGGCGCCGGCACGACGGCTCGCGATCGACGTCGCGACCGGCAACGGCCAGGCGGCCGTCGCACTCGCGTGGTATTTCGACCGGGTGATCGCGACCGAACCCTCCGCGGCGCAGCTGCGCGAGGCGCGCGCGCATCCCGGCGTCGAATACCGGCAGGAAGCGGCGGAGGCGATCAAGGTGGAATCTGGCACCGCCGACCTGCTGACGGCGGCACAAGCGGCACACTGGTTCGACTGGCCGCGCTTTTGCGCCGAAGCCGCGCGCGTGCTGCGCCCGGGTGGCGTCCTCGCGGTGTGGAGCTACGGCTACGGCCGCGTCGGGCCTGCCATTGACGGCCTCATCGCCGATTTCTCGCGCGACGTTGTCGGCCCTTACTGGCCGCGTGAGCGCCGTCACGTGGAGGAGGCCTATCGCGAACTGGTGCTGCCATTTCCGTTGATCGACGCGCCCGATTTCGAGATGCAGACGCACTGGGACGCCGCCGCGATGCTTGCTTACCTTGACACCTGGTCCGCGGTGCGCCGCTGCCGCGCACGCACCGGCCGCGATCCGCTCCGCCTCCTGGCCGCGCCGCTCGCGAACGCCTGGGGCGAAGGATCGCGGGACATGCGCTGGCCCTTGACCCTGAGAGCCTGTCGCGCCTGAGCCACGCTTGGTCGCGGGCGGGAACCAGGATGACGAAGCGCTGCCCTATAATCCGCGCCCTCCCAGACTGGAGATCCGGAATGTCCCTGCGCAAGCTGCTGCCTGCTTTCCTGTGCCTTTCGTTCGCCGGTGCGGCCCTCGCCGACACGGCGGCCGCGCCGCTCGCCTCGGGCATCGACCCGGCTGCAATGGACAAGAACGTACGGCCGCAGGACGACCTGTTCCGGTTCGTGAACGGCACCTGGCTCGCGAACACGCCGTTCCCCGCGGAGTACGCGAGCGCGGGCGTCGGCATCATGCTGTTCGAGAAGGCGCAGGCGGACGTGCAGGCAATCCTGCTCGAGGCCGCGGCGGCGGGCGACAAGGCGACGCCGGACATGCAGCGCCTCGGCGCCATGTACACGAGCTTCATGGACGAGAAGGCGGTCGAGGCGCGCGGCATCGAGCCCTTGAAGCCGCTCTTTGCCGAAATCACCGCGATCGACGGCCCGAAGGCCCTCGCAACGTTTTTCGGCCGCGCGCTCGGTCGCAGCATCTCGGTGCCGATCGGCGCCTACGTTTACCCGGACGGGCGCAACTCCGCCTACAACGTCGCGTATTTCGACCAGGATGGCCTCGGCATGCCGAACCGCGACTACTACCTCAAGACCGAGGATACGTACGTCGAATTCCGGAAGAAGTACGTCGACTACCTGGCGAAGCTGCTGACGCTCGCGGGCCAGGCGGACGGCCCGGCGCGCGCGGTGAAGATCCTCGACCTCGAGACCAAGCTCGCGACCGACCAATGGACGCCGGTGCAGAACCGCGACCCGGTCGCGACCTACAACAAGCACAGCCTGGAGTCGGTGGCGACGCTCGCGCCCGACTTCGACTGGAACGCCTGGTTCGCCGCAAGCGGCCTGCCGCCCGGCGACTTCATCATCCGCCAGCCGAGCTACTCGACGGCGCTCGGCAAGCACGTGAACGGCACCGACCTCGCGGTGTGGAAGGACTACCTGACCGTGCGCACGATCGGCGCCTACGCGCGGCTGCTGCCGGCCGCATTCGTCGAGGCCTCGTTCGAATTCAATTCGCACACGCTGCGCGGTACCGAGACGCTGCGCCCGCGCTGGAAGCGCGGCGTGCAGGAAACCGACAATGCGATGGGCGAGGCGATCGGTGCCGCCTACGTCGCGCGCCACTTCCCGCCGGAAGCGAAGGCGCGGATGCTGACGCTCGTCAACAACCTGCTCGCCGAGTTCGACCGCGGCATCGACCGCCTCGACTGGATGAGCGCGCCGACCAAGGCCGAGGCGCACACGAAGCTCAAGAAGATCAACGTCAAGATCGCGTACCCGGACAAGTGGCGCGACTACACGGGCCTCGAGATCCGCCCCGGCGACCTGGTCGGCAACGTGATGCGCGCGAATCAGTTCGAGTGGGCCTGGCAGGCCGCGCGCGCAGGCAAGCAGAAGGACCCGACCGAATGGTTCATGACGCCGCAGACGGTCAACGCCTACTATCTGCCGACCAACAACGAGATCGTGTTCCCGGCCGCGTTCCTGCAGCCGCCGTACTTCAACATGCAGGCGGACGACGCCGCGAACTACGGCGCCATCGGCGCGGTGATCGGCCACGAGATCAGCCACGGCTTCGACGACCGCGGCCGCCAGTTCGACGGCGACGGGAACCTGCGCGAATGGTGGACGGCCGAGGACAGCGACAAGTTCAAGGCGAAGGCCGCGGGCCTCGTCAAGCAGTACAACGCATTCCAGGCGCTGCCCGACCTCAAGGTCAACGGCGAGTTGACGCTCGGCGAGAACATCGGCGACCTGTCGGGCGCCGCGATCGCCTACGGCGCCTACGTGCACTCGCTGAACGGGGCCGAGGCGCCGGTCATCGACGGCTACACGGGGCCGCAGCGATTCTTCCTGGGATACGGCCAGGCCTGGCGCACCAAGTGGCGTGAAGGGCTCATGCGCGAAGTCGTTCTGAGTGACCCGCACGCGCCGAGCGAATTCCGCGCGAACGGCGTGGTCGGCAACATGGATGAGTTTTACGCGGCCTTCGACGTCAAGGAAGGCGACAAGCTCTGGCGGCCGGCGGCGGAGCGCGTCAAGATCTGGTGATCGACCGCCGGGCCGGGGATAATGCGCGGATCATGACCCGGCCCGCCCTTCGACTCGCGATCCCGGTGCTGGCGGTGCTCATCGCCGCCTGCACGCCGTTCGAATCGCTCTGGAAAAAACCTCCGAAGGCCGAGCATAAGACGGCAGCCGCCGTCGCGCCCAAGCCCGAGCTGCCGCTCGGCGAAGCGACCCACCGCTTCTTCATCGCGCCGGACCAGGACGTCGTCGGACACGCCCAGGTCACGGTGTCCAAGAAGGAAGACACCTTCGCCGACATCGCGCGCCGCTTCAACGTGGGCTACACGGAGCTCGTGCGCGCGAACCCGGGCGTCGATCCCTGGCTTCCGGGCGAGGGCACCGAGATCGTGCTGCCGACCGAGTTCATCCTGCCGGACGCGCCGCGCGAGGGCATCGTGCTGAACCTTGCGCAGATGCGCCTCTATTACTTCCCGCAGCCGAAGAAGGAAGGACCGGTCGAGGTCATCACGCACCCGATCGGCATCGGCAAGGTCGGCTGGGCGACGCCCGAGGGCACGACCAAGGTCGTCTCGCACGTCAAGGACCCGACCTGGACGCCGCCCGTCTCCGTGCGCGAGCAGCATGCGAAGGACGGCGACATCCTGCCGCCGACCGTGCCGCCCGGGCCGGACAATCCGCTTGGTCGCCACATGATGCGGCTCGGCTGGCCGAGCTACCTCATGCACGGCACGAACAAGCCGCCCGCGGTCGGCATGCGCGCCAGCGCCGGCTGCGTCCGGCTCTATCCCGAAGACATCGCGCTGCTTTTCGAAGCCGTCCCGGATGGCACGAAGGTCACGGTGGTGAACCAGCCGGTGCTGCTCGGCTGGCACGGCGACCGCCTGATGGTGCAGACGTACGAGCCGCTCGTCGATGACAAGCGCGACTGGTCCGACGTGCCGAAGATGATGCAGCAGAAGCTCAAGAAGCCGAAGTCGCCGCTCTGGAAGAAAGTTGCCGAGCAGGACGAGGCAATCGACTGGGCGGCCGTGCAGGCCGCCGCGGCCGAGCCGCGCGGCATCGCCTTCGGCGTCGGCCCGGGCGCCGAACGCGACATCACAGCGACGATCGCGCAGGCGCCGCGCGTGCGCAACGCCATACCCGTCGGCGCGACCTGGAACGGCGTCGAGGACCAGTACGCCGGCGACCCGAAGTTCGCGAAGCCCGCCCCGGCCGAGGTAACCAAGGCCAGCACGGGTCCCTAGCGCCGCGCGACGAGCGCGCAGGCCATCGATCCGCTGACCACCATCAGCGCGCCCGTGATCGAGAGCGCGTTCAAGCCTTCCGCCGCGACGAGGCCGAGCCCCGCATGCTCGACCACCCACATCGCGCCGATGGTGAAGAGCGGCGCGGTCGCGAGCACGGCGCTGACGCGCGACACGTCCCAGTAATAGAGCGACTCGACGAAAGCGCCGTAGGCGAGGAGTGTGTTGAGGCAGCAGAACGCGAACATGCCGAGCTGCAGCCCGTCGAGCGATCCGATGGCCGCCGGATGAGCCAGCGGCAGCAGCAGCACGGTGGCGCCGACGTAAATCATCCAGAGCACCTGCTGCGCGGTGAAGTGCCGCAGCAGCTGCTTCTGCGCGAGGCCGTAGGTCGCCCACGACACGCCGGCGCCCAGCGTGAGCGCAACGCCGAGGCCGAGGCCCACCGACGGGTGCGCGAGGAGCGGAAGCCGCTCGTTGAAGAAGAGCAGGAGACCCGCGCCGAGCACGGCAAAACCGATCCACTGCGCGCGCACGAACCGTTCGCGGAAGACGAGCACGCCGCCGATGAGGAGGAGCAGCGGCGCGATCTGGATCACGACCTGGGTCACCGAGGGCGTCACGTGGTCGAGCGCGATGAGGTAGAGGACGAAGTTCCCGATCAGCGTGAGCGTCCCGATGATGAGCAGCGTGATCGCCGTGCGTCCCTTGCCGGCCAGCCGCGGCAGTGCGCCGCGAAGCGCGAGGAAGATGCCGAGACCCGCCATCGCCGCGGCAAAGCGCCACCAGACGATCGTGAACGCGTCCATGCCCTGGAGGACGACCTTGAGCGCGATGGGCAGGAGGCCCCAGAGCGCGGCCGTCGCGAGGGCAAGCGTGAACCCAAGCCGCCAGTTGGTGGAGCCTTTTGTCATGTCCATTCATGATAGTCTGCGCGCGAGCTGGGGGAATCAGCCGTGACTGAGCGACTGGCCGGCATCCAGGTTCAAGAAGAAGCCGGCTCCGGGCAATCCATCGCAGAAGCACCGACGGCCGTCACGGCCTTCGTCGGCCGCTGCCTGCGCGGTCCCGTGAACCGCCCCGTGCGCATCGCCGGTTTCAACGAGTTCCAGCGCATCTTCGGCGGCCTGTGGCAACCGTCCACGCTTTCCTATGCCGTCGAGCAGTTTTTCGAGAACGGCGGACGCGCCGCGATCATCGTGCGCGTCACGAACGGCGCGCGCTGCTGCACGCTCAGCCTGCCCGCTGCGAACGAGGCGCTGGTGCTGCAGGCGCTCGCGCCCGGCACGCGCGAATTCCTGCGCGCCGCGGTCGACTACGACGGCATCGGCGACAACGAGGAGGACGCGTTCAACCTCGTGATCCAGCGCGTGCGCACGCCGGGCTCCGAGCACATCGAGGACCAGGAAATCTACCGGCGCGTGTCGATCCAGCCGGATTCGCCGCGCTCGGTCGCGGCGTTGCTGGCGGAGTCCGCGCTGGCGCGCGTCACCGGCGAGCTGCCGCGCCTGCGGCCCGACCCGACGCCGCGCCACGACCCGCGCGGCATCGCGGGCTATGTCTTCTCGGGCACCGACGCCGACGACGGCGCGCCGCTGACGAACTACGACCTCATCGGATCGGCCGCGCAGGAAACGGGCCTGTTTGCGCTCAACAACGCGGACGGCTTCAACCTGCTCTGCATCCCGCCGCTTGCGCGCGATGTGGACCTGGGCGCGAGCACGCTGCTCGTCGCGAACCGCTATTGCCGCGAGCGCCGCGCCATCCTGTTCGTGGACCCGCCGGTTTCCTGGGACAGCGCGGCCAAGGCGCTCGCCGAGATGCGGCACTGGCCCCTGCCATCCGACTCGGCCTGCATGTTCTTCCCGCGCCTGCTCGGCTACGACAAGCTGCGCGGGCGCTTCGAGGCCTTCGCGCCTTCGGGCGCGATCGCCGGCACGCTGTCGCGCGCCTCGGAGCACTGGCCCGTGTGGACGAGCGCCTGCGGCGAGGATGCGATCGTGCGCCCGGGCCTGCGGCCCGCGTGCCCCGTGGATGACGACCAGCGCGGCCGGCTCGCGGCGACCGGCGTCAACACAGTGCAAGCGGTGCGCCGGCCGGGACGCGAGGGCCCGAGAGCCTGTACGCTCGCGGGACCGGGGGCGATCGCGGCGGACTGGCGTTCGTTGTCGATGAAGCGGCTCGCGCTGCTCGTCGTCAACAGCATCGAGCGCGGCACGCGCTGGATGGTGTTCGAACCCAACGAGCCGGCGGCCTGGCGGCGCGCGACCCAGCAGCTGCACGAGTTCATGATGGCGCTCGAGGAGCGCGGCGCATTCGCCGAGCGCGAATCGGGCGACCGCTGGTTCGTCGTCTGCGACGAGCGCGTGAATCGCGAGCGCCACCGCGAGCAGGGCATCGTCAACCTGATGTTCGGCATCCCCGCGCAGCGTCCCGGCGGTTTCCACGCCTGGCTCGTGAGCCACCGCGCCGGAGGCAGCCGCGTGCAGACCGTGAGCCCCAATCTCGTGGGCGTGCCGGACACGGGACTGACGCAGGTGCTCGCCGAGCTCGACCTGTCGCCCGACGGACCCTAGCCGAATCCGCCGCCGCCCGGCGTCTCGATCACCAGTTCATCGCCTGCCTCGACGGGCTCGGCTACGCAAGCCGGCAGCACGAGTGCCTCGCCATTCTTTCGCAGCAGGCGGTTGATGCCGGTTGCGCCCGCGGCGCCGCCGGCGAGGCCAAAGGGCGCGATGCGGCGATGGTTCGAGAGCACGGCGATCGTCATGGGCGCGCGGAACCGGATGGCGCGCACGAGTCCGTCGCCGCCGCGGTGCGCCCCGGCTCCGCCCGAGCCGCGCCGGTAGCGGAACTCGAGCACGAGCACGGGGTGGCGGCTCTCGAGCACTTCCGGATCGGTGAGGCGCGAGTTCGTCATGTGCGTCTGCACGCCCGATGCGCCGTCGAACGTGGGGCCGGCACCGGAGCCCCCGGCGATCGTCTCGTAGTACTGGTGGCTGGCGTCGCCGAAGGTGAAGTTGTTCATCGTGCCTTGCGACGCGGCGAGCACGCCGAGCGCGCCGAACAGCGCATCCACGATGCATTGCGAGGTCTCGACGTTGCCGGCGACGACGGCGGCTGGCGGCACCGGGTTCAGCATCGAGCCGCGCTCGACGCGGATCGTGAGCGGCCGCAGGCAGCCTTCGTTCAACGGGAAGTCGGCATTCACCAGCGTGCGGAACACGTAGAGCACGGCGGCGGTACAGACCGCGAACGGCGCATTGAAATTGCCGGGCTGCTGCGCCGAGGTGCCGGTGAAGTCGACGACGGCGCTCCGCCGATCACGGTCGACCGTGACCGCGACCTCGATGGCGCTGCCGTCGTCCATCTCGTAGCGCATGCGGCCGCTGCCGAGGCGACCGATCACCTCGCGCACGCAGGCCTCGGCGTTGTCCTGCACGTGGCCCATGTAGCGCACGACCGCCTCGCGTCCCGTGCGCGCGATCAGGGCCTCGAGCTCCGCAATGCCGCGCGCGTTGGCGGCGAGCTGCGCCTTGAG